>NZ_JBEOYD010000044.1:0-82326 GCF_040296885.1 Streptomyces sp. NPDC001980
CCCTTGTCGTGGCTGCCGGAGGTCCAGCGGGTCTCCTGGGCCTGGACCGCGGAGCGGTAGGCGGCGAGGAGTTCGCTGCCGGCCGCGGCCAGGTGCC
Source organism: Streptomyces sp. NPDC001980 (assembly GCF_040296885.1). Lineage (NCBI taxonomy): Bacteria > Bacillati > Actinomycetota > Actinomycetes > Kitasatosporales > Streptomycetaceae > Streptomyces > Streptomyces sp. NPDC001980. The sequence goes on from NZ_JBEOYD010000044.1 coordinate 98, forward strand.
CCGGGCACGCGCCCGGGGAACCGGCCCCCTCGTCGATGTGCCGGCGCCGACCTCCCTCAGGGCCTGCTCGAACTCGCCCGCAGCCGTTGGCCAGAGGCATGTCCCCGGGGCGGAGGAGGTGGCGCGGCGTCAGGTCCTACTCCTCCGGCTCCCACGCGCGAAGCAGATCGAACAGACCTGCGTCTCCGTCGATCTGCAGGGAGTCCGCCGGGATACGGTCGTACACGAAGAGGACCAGCTCACTGGCCGTGCCGCGGACGGAGACGCCGGCCGCGTCCGGGCCCTCGTCGGCAGCGGTGCCGGGCGTCGTGCGGGGCGCGGGGACACGGGTGGCGCGTGCGCCGTCGCCGTCGACCGTGAGGCGCCAGGAGCGGCCCTCGGTGGAGTGGAAGTCGAAGGCAGTGGGCTTGTGCGGCCAGGCACTCGTCGTTGCGACGCAGGTGGACAGGAAGTCCTCCACACCGTCGAGTGCCACATCATCCGGGAGCGGCTGCGGGGCACCCGCAGTGAGCTGGGCGTCGTAGGTGTGCACCGCGATCTCCTGGAGCTGGTGCCGGGCGACGGCACCACAGGTCTGCGGCGATTGCGACGCACCCCACCACGTCCAGCACCCCCGATCCGGGCCGGCCTCCCGCAGTGCGTCCAGCAGCTCCTGCGCCGACGCGGCCAACCAGGCCGACACGGCCTCGCGCTCCCGGGGCGCGGCCGGGGCGCCCTCTGGTACGGACTTGGCCGGAGCGGCGGGCCCTGCGGCGATGGTGGCGGCCCAGGAGCGGCGTCCCTCGCCCAGGTGCCGCACCAGATCGAACAGCGTCCACTCGGGGCAGGTCGGCACCGGCACATCGAGGCTGGGCGCGGAGGCGACCGCGGCGCGGAAGGCGGTCGACCGTTCGTCGATCAGTCGCAGCAGAACGGGGAACTCAAGGGGCGTTGTCACACCGACTCTCTATCACCGCGTTCCGACCATCGGACACCGATTTTCACAGCCGTCGCGGCGAGCGCGAGGCGTGCGCCCAGGCGGAGCGCTCTGTGACCGTTCCGCACCACCACTCTCCGTGCAGAGAGGCCAGGGGCGACGATCGGGATGTGAGTGGGCCCCGGCTGGACGGGGGAGGCCAGCCGGGGCCGCGGGCGGTGACATGCGGAGGGCGGTCGCCTCTCGGCGGCAGGCTCCATGGGGCTTCAGCCGGACGATCGTCCCCATGGGCCATCGGTGAGGCCCGGGGACACTGTCCCCTCCGCGGTCACGTATGGATGAACGGTCAACCGCCGTGCCTTTGTTCCCGTTCACGTCGCGCGGAGCGCTGTGAGGTGCGGAACATGCCGTGCCCGAGACGCATCAGTTGAGGTAGTCGGCAACCAGGGCGGCGAACTCGTCAGGGGTGGCGAGCCTGACGCCGAGTTGTTCGGCCTTGGCGCGCTTGGAGCCCGCGTTCTCCCCGGCGACGACGAGGGTGGTCTTCTTGGAGACGCTGGAGGAGGAGCGGCCGCCGGCGCGTTCGACGAGTTCGTTCGTCTCGTTACGGGAGAGCTTTTCCAGAGCCCCGGTCATCGCGCCGGTGACGACCACGGTCATCCCGGCCAGCGGACCCGCCTCCGGCGCGGCGACGAGCGCCTCGCCGTCGCCGTCGGGGCTCGTCTCGTCGCCGGGGACAGGCGGAGTGGCGCCGGGCTCGGTCATGTTGACGCCCGCGGCGACGAGCTTTCCGATGAGTGGGGCGAGTTCGGCCAGTTCGGCGACGATCGAGGGGGCCTTCTCGGAACCGATGCCGTCGACCTGCTGCATCGTCTCGGCGTCGGCGGCACGGATGTTGTCCATGGTGGCGAAGTGGCGTGCGATACGGCGGGACATGGATCGGCCGGTGCCCCGCACCCCGAGTGCGCACAGCACCCGCGACAGCGGCTGCTGTCTGGCCGCCGCGATCGCCGCAAGGAGGTTGTCGGTGCTGGTGTCGCCCATCCGATCCAGGCCGAGGAGCTGCTCGCGGGTGAGGGTGAACAGGTCGGCGAGGTCGGTGACGAGGCCGGTTTCGACGAGTTGGACGACGCGGGTGGCGCCGAGGCCTTCGATGTCGAGCTGGTCGCGGCCGGCGGCGTAGGAGAGGGAGGCGACCAGGTGGCAGTTGCGGCCCTGCGTGCACCGCCAGCGTTCCTCGCTCTTGTCGATGTCCGATCCGCAGCGCGGGCAGGCCTCGGGGAAGGCGATGGGCTGTTCGTCGCCGGTGCGCAGGTGGGCGGCGGGGGCCTGGATGCGGGGGATGACGTCGCCGGCGCGGTAGACCATGACCTGGTCGCCCAGGCGCAGGTCGCGGCGGGTGATGTCGGCCGGGTTGTGCAGCGTGGCGTAGGTGATGGTGGAGCCGTCGATGACGACCGGTTCGAGGACGCCGCGTGGGGCGATGATCCCGGTGCGGCCGACGTTCCACTCCACCGCCAGCAGCCGGGTGATCTTCTCCACGGCCGGGAGCTTGTAGGCGATCGCCCACCTGGGCGCGCGGGAGCCGGATCCGGCGGCCTGCTGGTCGGCGGCGAGGTCGGCCTTGATGACGATGCCGTCGATCCCGAACGGCAGCCCGGCGCGGGCCGCGGCGATCTCCTGCACCCGGGCGAGGACCTGCTCCACGGATTCGGCGACGGTGTCCGGGACCGGGGTGGCGGTGCTGGTGTGCACGCCGAGCTCGGCGGCCAGGTGCATCAGGTCGCTGTGCGCGGACGCGGTCAGCCGTTCGGCCAGTACCGGGTCGGTGCCGGGCACGGGGAGGAGTCCGTAGCCGAAGAACGTCATCGGCACCGTGTAGAGGCGCTCCCGGGCCCGCAGCGTGCCTGCCGCGGCGTTGCGCGGGTTGGCGAACGGCAGCCCGCCGTGCTCGGTGCGCACGGTGTTGGCGTACTCGAACTGGGCGGTCGTCATGAGGACTTCGCCGCGCACTTCCGCGGTGACCGGCTCGGCCAGCTGCCCGGGCAGGCCTTCGATGGTGCCGATCGCGTGCGAAACGTCCTCCCCGGCCGTCCCGTCCCCGCGGGTGATCAGCCGGGTGAGCCGGCCCTCGGTGTAGCGGGCGGCGATGGCGAGCCCGTCCAGCTTCGGCCCCACGTGGAAGCGGGAGACCTCGTGCCCGACACGGCGGGCCAGGGACTCGGTCCAGGCGGTGAACTCCTCCGCGGAGAACACGTTGTCCAGGCTCAGCATCGCCACCGTGTGCGGGACATCGCCCTCCACCGCGCCGCCGGCCACCTTCCCGGTGGGGGAGTCGGGCAGCACCTGCTCGGGATGCTCCGTCTCGTACGCGGCGATCGAGCGAACCAGCCGGTCGTACGCGTCGTCGTCCAGCGGCGACGTGCCGCCCGCGTAGTACGCGGCCGCCGCCCCGACGGCCTCCTCGACCGCCTGCGCGTAGGCGACGGTATCCACGATCTCTGCTGCAGCTGTCGTCATGCCTCGTATCGTGCCTCCCGCCACTGACAACGCGACGCGCGTGGGGATGGTGGGCGCCGGCGGTGACCTTGTTGATCCGTCCAACTCCGGCCCGCCGGGCCCACTCAAGCCGTCCGTGGTACGGGAAACACCCCCTCAGCTCAGGGTGAAGTCGTCGGCGTCGACGTTGGACTGGCCGTACCAGCCGTGCACGTAGACGGTGACCGCCCCGCTGCTGCCGGTGGTGAAGCTGACCGTGAGCTGGTTCCAGCTGCTGCTGTTGGACCAGGTGCTCGCGGTGGCGCCGCCGCTGACCCCGATGTAGGCGTACGGGCCCTGCACCCAGGCGGTCAGGGTGTAGGTGTGGTTGGCGGACAGGGTCACGCTCTGGTCGCACTCGCCGGTGCTGCTGGAGCTCGGCGTGACCTGCAGGCTGTGGCTTCCGCTGTGGACCGGGCCGGCGACCACCGCGCTGCCGCCCGTGCAGGTCCAGGGGCTCAGACTGCCGGTCTCGAAGCCCGCGTTGGTCAGCGAGCCGCCACCGCCGCCCCCGCCGCTGCCGGAGGACGTGACCGTGAGCGAGTAGGTCGCGCTGTGGCTGCCGCTCGCGGCCGTGCCGGTGACGGTGATCGGGTAGGTGCCCGCGGCCACGGACGAGCCGACCGTCGCCGTCAGCGTCGAACTGCCGCCGGATGTCACGGATGTGGGGCTGAAGGAGACGCTGACGCCGGACGGCGCGCCGGAGGCGGAGAGGCTGACGGACTCGGCGCTGCCGGAGGTGACGGCCGTACCGACGGTCGCGGTCGCCGAACCGCCCTGGGCGACCGAGGCGGAACCCGGCGACAGGGACAGCGAGAAGTCGGTGGTGGTGCCTCCGCCGCCACCGCCCGTGCTGCCCTCGTAGGGCACGAACGCGTCGGTGAAGGCGAGCGTGTTCTGGCTGATCTCACTGCAGGTGGACAGCGAGTTGGCGCTGCCGCTGCACGGCTGGTCCCGGTTGGCCGACCAGAACGACAGCCGCCCGACGCCGTTCTGCGCGGCGAAGGACTCCACCGTCTGGGCGTCCGCGAGGGTGAAGGTGGACCCGTCGTCGTTCTTGCCGATCATCGGCGTGATGCCGAGGTTGGCATAGGTGTAACCGGAGTCGACGGACTGCATCTGCGCCAGCGTGGCCTTGGCCGCGGAGACCGCGCCCTGGCCCATCTCGGTGCCGGTGCCCGCGTAGTAGTCCATGGCCATGATGTTGACCACGTCGATCTTGATGCCCGCGGTCTTGGCGGCCTTGAGGATGTTGACGCCGTCGTTGGTCAGCCCGCTCGTCAGCACCGGCAGGGTCATGGAGAACTGCAGGTTCGGGTTGGACGCCTTGAGGTCCTTCATCGCCTGCATCTGACGGGCCGCGGCCGCGGTGTCCGCGATGGCGGCGCCCTCGACGTCGAAGTCGAGCTGCGTGACGCCGTAGTCGTTGATGATGGCCTGGTACCCGGCGTCGATGCTGCTCTGGGTCGAGCACGTCCAGGCGAGCGGCTCACCGCTGGCCCCGCCGGAGGAGATGATGACGGAGGCGCCCTCGGACTTCGCCCTGGCGATCTCGGGGTCGGTGTAGGAGTCGTTGCCTATGGGGAGCGTGTCGCCCCAGATCTGGGTGCAGCCCTCGCCGAGTACGAAGGCCGCCGTGTAGGCCTTGAGCCCGTGGCCCGTGATGGCGGTGTCGAGCAGTCCTTCCTGACCGTTCGACATGTCGACGTAGGGAGCCACGGAGTAGACGCTGCTCCCCGCGGCGCTGCCGGCCGGGGCCAGCGCGACGGTGACGCCGGTGGCCGCGAGTGCGAGCGCACACGCGGAGGCCGCAAATCTTGCCAGGTGCATGACAGTGGCCCTTTCGGGATGCCCATCGAGGGCGGGGTGGTGGGGGGTGGGCCGAGATTTGGTACATACCAAACCGCCGTCGAGGCCCGTCAGTCAAGAGGACTAGACCAACTCCATACCATTCGGGAGCGGTATCGCCGCCCACGCGCCTCCACGGGCCCCCGCGCCGGGCCCCGACGGGGGTGTCTCCCGTCTCCGGCGAACGGGCCGGAGACGGGAGACCCCGGCTCACCGCGCCGTCAGGAACTCGTCCGCGGCCAGCGGGCGGTTCACGATCCGGATGTCGCCGACGCTGCCGTGGAACACCATGTCCACGGCGCCCGCGTACTCGTGGCCGCCCACCAGCCACGGCAGCCCCAGCGAGGTGAGGCCGGCCGACAGGCGGTTCGGGTTGTCGACGACCGGGGCGCCCTCGACGTACAGCCGCGTGCGGCGGCCGTCGTTGACCACCGCGAGGTGCCACCACCTGAGCTCCACCAGGCCGTGCCCCCAGTTGGTGGTCGGGTAGGTGTCGTTCAGCGGGTAGTGGTTGAACTGCGGCTCGCGGCCGTTGTTCGAGATGGAGAGCTGGAGCACCGGCTCGCCCGGGTCGGTGTTCTTGCCGTGCTTGCCGGCGTCCCCGGCCGAGCCGCGGCGGCTGAGTATCGACGCCCAGCCGTTGTTCCCGGCGTCCCAGTCCAGCGGCAGCATCACGAACGTCTCGATGGTGTACCCGGACTCGAACGTCTCGCCGTTCAGCGGGGCCTGCGCCCCGGTGGTCAGGTACGAGCCGTGCAGCGGGTTCCGGCCGCCGCTGAACTTCAGGCCGGCATGCGCGGGCTGGTCGGGGTGGTGGTCGGCGGACCAGGTGAGCGCGTCGGCCGCGGTGCCCGGCAGGGTCACCACCGTCAGGTCGTTGCCCTTGCCGGACAGGTCGCGGACGGTGTCGCCCGCGGTGAGCGCGGTGCCGGGCGCGCCCTGCCCGTCGAAGCGCCAGTACGCCAGCGTGCCCTTCACCAGTTCCCGGGCGGCCGGCCGGGCGGGCCGGGCCGGGACCGGGGCGAAGCCGGAGAAGCGCCGCTCGAAGTCGATCGGCACCGAGAACGAGTCCACCGGACCGGTGATCCGGGCGTGCTCGGCCGCCAGTTCGGAACGGGACTCCGGCTTCTGGGCCAGGATCCAGGGGTTGATCGTCTCCACGTCGATCGTGTTGCGGGCCAGGTCGAAGTGGTACAGCCGGATCATGCCGCCACCGCCGAAGTAGCGGTTCTGGTAGTTGGTGATGTGCAGGTGCACATCGTTGCCGGCGGCGTTCTTCGCGGTCGTCCGCGCGGGCGGCCAGTAGTGGCCGTTGAGGGTGAGGAAGATCTGGTCGTTGCCGTCGATCAGCCGGTCCCAGACCGTCCGGCCGTGGTCGGAGAGCACGGCGTTGTCCTCGGGGTCGCCGGACTCGTACGGGAAAACGTTGTCATCGTAGTCGGAGTAGACGAGGTCGTGCGTCGTGAGGATCACCGGCAGCTTCGGGTGGGCCTTGATGACGCTCTCGGCCCACGCGAAACCCTGCTCGCTGGTCCGCCAGTCCAGGGCGAGCAGCAGCCAGGAGCGGCCGGCGGCCCGGAAGACGTGCGCCGTGTTGTAGCCGGTCGGGTCGGCCCCGGCGAAGGTCTTCGCGTGCGCGAACCGCTGCGGGCCCATGGTCCGCAGGTACGGCGTGTCGCCTCGGCTGTCGTCACCGCTCACGTCGTGGTTGCCGGCCAGCACGCTGTACGCGGCACCGTGCGCGTCCAGCAGGGCGAAGGCCTTGTCGACCTGCTGGAACGAGGACGGGTCCGCGTCCTGGGTCAGGTCGCCGAGGTGCGCCATGAACACGATGTTGTCGCCGTCCGCGTCCCCGCTGTGGTCGATCACGTAGCGGAACGACGCCTCCTGCGGGGTCCGGTTGACGCTGTCCTGGCTGCCCCAGTACAGGAACTGGGTGTCCGGCATGACCGCGAGGGTGAACCGGAGGGAGGCCGTATCCGGTCTCCAGGCGCCGGTCCGGGCGCTGCCGGTGGCCTCCGCGGCCGACGCGGGCGTCGCGCCGAGCACGGCCGCGCCGGTTCCTCCGGCTGCCGCGCCCGCACCGGCCAGCGCCGTGGTGCGGAGAAAACCACGCCGGCTCCGACCGGTGCTCTCCTGTGCCGGGGTGTCGTCTCGATGGGACATGGGGCCGCCTTTCCCGTGCCGATGGCTCAAACGCGACGACGCTACCCAGCGGCGCTCCCGGCGGGGCGGCCAAGAGGTGACAGGCGAAGAGCGGGCTTCTGTCCGGGACTTGAATCGCCGTCGGGGCGGGGCGGGCAACAGCGCGGGCGAGCCCGCCCGTGGTCGTCGGTGTCGTGCCCGGCGTCTTCGACATCCCGTTCATGGACGTCCTCAGCGACGACGCCAAGGCCGCCATCGGCGCCTCGATCCCGCATCCCGCGCGCCTCGGCAGGCCCGCCGAGTACGCCGCCCTGGTGCAGCACATCGCCGAGAACCCCATGATCAACGGCACCAACATCAGGCTGGACGGGGCGCTGCGCCTCGGTATGAAGTAGCCGGGTCGCGGGCCTGAGTTCTTCAGGAGGTGTGGCACTCGCGTCCGGCGGCTCACGGACGAAAACCGGGTGCCCCGCCCCGCACCCCCTGCCTACACTCATCCACTGTCACGCACCGTAGCCGCGTCCCGCGGTCGCGGTGCCGTGCCGTGACGAGTTCGGACGAGCGAGGGGAGAGGGCCATGCGGGATCGCACCGCTGTCGTCTCCTCCCTTTCCCGCTACGACGTGATCCTCGTGTCCCCGTCCCTCCGGTGCCCGCCGCGCGGCCGGCACCGGACTCCGTGACGCGCGACCGGATCAGTCAACCACCGTTACATGTACGCACTTTGACGTGCCCTCAGGCATGACCGGTGGACTTCGCCGCACGGGAAATCGCGCTGCCCCTTCCGGGAGCGATTCCGGGAACCGTCACTCGAAAGGCACCGGGCCATGCGCACCGGACTCCGCACGAACTCCGTCAACCCCCTTGCCGCCGTCCGCAACCTGGGCATCCTCGCCCACGTCGACGCCGGCAAGACCACCGTCACCGAACGCATCCTCTTCGCCACCGGCACCATCCACAGACGCGGCGAGGTCCACGACGGCACCACCGTCACCGATTTCGACCCCCAGGAACGCGACCGCGGCATCACCATCTTCGCCGCGGCCGTCAGCTGCGCCTGGGACGGCCACCGCGTCAACCTCATCGACACCCCCGGCCACGTCGACTTCGCCGACGAGGTCGAACGCTCCCTGCGCGTCCTCGACGGCGCGATCGCCGTGTTCGACGCGGTCGCCGGCGTCGAGCCGCAGAGCGAGTCGGTGTGGCGGCAGGCCGACCGGCACGGCGTCCCCAGGATCGCCTTCGTCAACAAGCTGGACCGCGCGGGCGCCGACCTCGACAGAGCCGTCGAGTCGATCCGCGCCCGGCTGCACCCGGCCCCGCTCGTCGTCCAGCTGCCCATCGGCACGGAGGACGGCTTCACCGGCGTCGTCGACCTCGTGCGCATGCGCGCGCTGGTCTGGGCGGACGACGGCGGTACGGCGACGGAGGGGCCCGTTCCCCAGGAGCTGAGGGAGACGGCGGACCGGCGCCGGCACGCGCTGGAGGAGACGGTGGCCGCGCTGCACCCGGGTGCGCTGGAGGAGTTCTGCGCGCCGCCCGGACGGCTGTCCACCGCCACCCTGGCCGGCGCCCTGCGCGACCTCACCCTGAGCGGCGAGGGCGTCGTCGTCCTGTGCGGCTCCGCCTACCGCAACCGGGGCATCGAACCGCTCCTCGACGCGGCCGTGGCCTACCTGCCCTCGCCGCTCGACGTCCCCGCCGTGCGCGGTACCCATCAGGGCGCCGAGCAGCGGCGGGCCGCCGACCCCGAGGGGCCGTTCGCGGCGCTCGCGTTCAAGGTGACCGCGACCGCCACCGGGCGCCTCACCCACGTCCGGGTCTACTCCGGCACGATCGAGAAGGGAGACACCGTGTGGGACCCGGCGACGCGCCGCACCGAACGCGTGGCGCGCATCCTCCGTGTCATGGCCGACCGGCACCAGCCCCTCGACCGGGCGGCGGCCGGTGACATCGTCGCCGTCGTCGGGCTGAAGTCGGCCCGCCCCGGCGCCACGCTGTGCGCTCCGGACGCCCCGCTGCTCCTGGAACCGCCGGCCGCCGCGGAACCGGTGGTCTCGGTCGCCGTCGAGGCGCGCCGCCGTACCGACACCGACCGGCTGGCGCAGGCGCTGGCCCGGCTGGCCGCGGAGGACCCCTCGCTGGTGGTGCGCACCGACGCCGAGACCGGGCAGACCGTGCTGTCCGGGATGGGCGAACTGCACCTGGAGGTCGCGGTGGAGAAGATCCGCCGGGACGGCGGCCCAGAGGTGACGGTGGGCCGGCCACGGGTCGCCCTCCGGGAGACCGTGACCCGCGGGGTGACCGGCTTCGTCTACCGGCACGTCCACCAGACCGGCGGCGCCGGGCAGTTCGCGCACGTCGTCCTGGACGTCGAACCCCTCGGGCACGAGGGCGGGCACGAGGACGGGCGCGAAGGCGGGCACGAGGGCGGCCACGAGGTCGGCTTCGCGTTCCGGTCGGCGGTCGTCGGCGGCCGGGTGCCGCAGGAGTACGTCCGCGCGGTCGAGGCCGGCTGCCGGGACGCCCTCGCCGAGGGGCCGCTCGGCGGGCATCCGGTCACCGGGCTGCGGGTCACCCTGACCGACGGCTCGACGCATGTGAAGGACTCCTCCGACACGGCGTTCCGTACGGCAGGGCGGCTCGGCCTCCGGGAGGCCCTGCGGGCCTGCGCGATGACGCTCCTGGAGCCGGTCGCCGAGGTCACGGTCACCGTGCCCGAGGACGCGGTGGGCGGCGTGCTCGGCGACCTGGCCGCCCGGCGCGGCCGGGTCACCGGTTCCGCGGCGCGGGGCGGCGCGGTGGTGCTCACCGCCACCGTGCCGCTGGCCGAGCTCTTCGGCTACGCGACGCGGCTGCGCGGCCGCACCCAGGGCCGCGGCACCTTCACCACCCGCCCGTCGGGCCACGCACCGGCGCCGGCCGTGGTCCCCGCCCGGTAACACCGGTGCGGGGGGCGGGGGGCGAGGGGCGAGAGGGCGGGGGACGAGGGGGCCGGGGACGACTTCCCCGGCCCCCGCACCACGCCCCCGCCACCGGCAACCGTCCGTCGAAACACAACCGTTGTGGAACGGCATCCGGCCCCTCGGCGCCCAGGCCACCCGGCTTCGGCCCAGGTCACGCCGCCGCGCGTGGGCGTAGCATCGCTCCGGAACCAGCTGTTCCCCGGCCCGCCTGCACGGATACCCGTGCCGGATCCCTTGACGAGCTCCTCTTCGGGGGATTAACTCACGTCCTAAATTAAGCCATGAGGGGCTTCGGAAGCCGAACGTCGGTCTCGGCGTCCGCACTCGCGGGCGCCGGCCCTCGCGAAGCCCTCTCGGGGTTCTCGACTCCCGGAAAGGCACAGCTGGAGCCATGCGCAGCATCCGAGCCGCGGCCGTAGGCGCCGTCACCATGTCTCTCGCCCTCGCGGCCACGGCCTGCGGTGGCGGTTCGTCCACCGGGGGCGGGTCCAACGACTCCCCGAAGACGCTCACCTACTGGGCCTCCAACCAGGGTGCCAGCATCGAGATCGACAAGAAGGTACTCCAGCCGGAACTCGACAAGTTCCAGAAGCAGACCGGCATCAAGGTCAAGCTGGAGGTCGTGCCCTGGTCGGACCTGCTCAACCGGATCCTGACCGCGACCACCTCCGGCCAGGGCCCCGACGTGCTGAACATCGGCAACACCTGGAGCGCCTCGCTCCAGGCGACCGGCGCGCTGCTGCCCTGGGACGCCAAGAACTTCGACAAGATCGGCGGCAAGGACCGCTTCGTCGACTCCGCGCTCGGCTCCACGGGTGCCGAGGGCAAGGACCCGGCGGCCGTCCCGCTGTACTCGATGGCGTACGCGCTCTACTACAACAAGAAGATCTTCGCCGACGCCGGTATCGCCAAGCCCCCGGTCACCTGGGACGAGCTGATCGCCGACGGCAAGAAGATATCGGCGAAGGGCAAGTCGGTGCTGGGCGCCGAGGGCGGCAACGTCTCGGAGAACATCCACCACACCTTCGTCTTCGCCAAGCAGCACGGCGCCGACTTCTTCACCTCCGACGGCAAGCCGGACTTCACCAACGACAACATCGTCGCCGCGGTCAAGCAGTACGTCGACCTGATGGCCAAGGACAAGGTCATCCCGACCGGTGACGCCGAGTACGCGCAGAACCAGTCGGTCAGCGACTTCGCCAAGGGCAAGCAGGCCATGCTGCTGTGGCAGTCGGCCTCCTCCAACCTCAAGTCGCAGGGCATGAGCGACAGCGACTACGGCATCGCCCCGGTGCCCGTGCAGTCCGGCACCCCCGGCACCGGTGCCCAGGTCAACTCGATGGTCGCCGGCATCAACCTGGCGGTCTTCAAGAACACCAAGAACCTCGACGGCGCCACCAAGTTCGTGAAGTTCATGACCAGCGACGACGAGCAGAAGATCCTCAACACCGCCTACAGCTCCATCCCGCCGGTCAAGACCGCCCAGGAGGACGCGGCCTTCAACACCCCGGCCAACTCCGTCCTGAAGAACACCCTCGCCACCAGTGCCGCGGCCCTGCCCCAGGTGGCCTCGGAGTCGCAGTTCGAGACCACGGTCGGTACGGCGGTGAAGAACCTGTTCGCCGACGCCGCCGCCGGCCGCGCCATCACCACCGACTCCGTCAAGGCCGAGCTGGAGAAGGCCCAGCAGCAGATGCCGGCGGCCTGAACGAGATGACGACCACCACCACCGCTGTGCAAGAACCGGCGCGGGTGAACTCCCCCGGGGCGGCGGGCGGCTCGGGCCGCCGCCCCGGGCGGATCCGCCGGATCGGACTGCCCTACCTGCTCCTCCTGCCCGCCCTGCTGCTCGAACTCCTCGTCCACCTCATCCCGATGGTCATCGGCGTCGTGATGAGCTTCAAGGAGCTCACCCAGTTCTACATCCGCGACTGGACCACCGCCCCCTGGGCCGGGTTCGACAACTACAAGCTGTCGGTCGAGTTCAACGCCCCGATCGGCAAAGCCCTGTTGCACTCGTTCTTCGTCACCGTCGGCTTCACCCTGCTCTCGGTCGGCCTGTGCTGGCTGATCGGCACCGCGGCCGCGGTGTTCATGCAGGACACCTTCCGCGGCCGGGGCCTGCTGCGCGCCCTGTTCCTGGTGCCGTACGCGCTGCCGGTCTACGCGGCCGTCATCACCTGGGTGTTCATGTTCCAGCACGACAACGGCCTGGTGAACCATGTCCTGCACGACCAGCTGCACCTCACCGACAAGCCGTCCTTCTGGCTGATCGGCGACAACAGCTTCTACGCGCTGCTCATCGTGTCGGTGTGGAAGGGCTGGCCGTTCGCCTTCCTGATCGTGATGGCCGGCCTCCAGAACATCCCGCGGGAGCTGTACGAGGCGGCCGCCCTGGACGGCGCCGGCATGTGGCAGCAGATCCGCCGGATCACCCTGCCGTCGCTGCGCCCGGTCAACCAGGTGCTGATCCTGGTCCTGTTCCTCTGGACGTTCAACGACTTCAACACGCCGTTCGTCCTGTTCGGCAGGTCCGCCCCGGAGGCCGCCGACCTCATCTCGGTCCACATCTACCAGGCCTCCTTCGTCACCTGGAACTTCGGCAGCGGCTCGGCCATGTCCGTGCTCCTGCTGCTCTTCCTGCTGGTGGTGACCGGCGTGTACCTGGTGTTCACCTCGCGCGGACGGAGGACCTCGGATGTCTAGCTCGCCCATGGCCCCGCCGCGTTCCTTCCTCTGGTCCCGGCGGATCTTCCTCACGCTGCTCACCGGGTTCGTGCTGATCCCCGTGTACGTGATGATCTCCAGCTCTCTCAAGCCCCTCGCGGACGTCACCGGCAAGTTCCGCTGGCTGCCGAGCGGGCTGACCGTCCGCCCGTACATCGACATCTGGTCGACGATCCCGCTCGCCCGGTACTTCGTGAACTCGCTGATCGTGTCGGTCGCCGCGACCGTCTGCTCGGTCGTCGTCGCGGTGTTCGCCGCCTACGCCGTCAGCCGCTACGAGTTCCGCGGCAAGCGCGTCTTCACGGTCACCGTGCTGTCCACGCAGATGTTCCCGGGCATCCTCTTCCTGCTCCCGCTGTTCCTGCTGTACGTCAACATCGGCAACGCCACCGGCATCGCCCTGTTCGGCTCCCGCGGCGGCCTGATCCTCACCTACCTGACGTTCTCGCTGCCGTTCTCGATCTGGATGCTGATCGGGTACTTCGACTCGGTGCCGCGGGACCTGGACGAGGCGGCGCTGGTGGACGGCTGCGGGCCGCTCGGCGCGCTGCTGCGGATCGTCGTACCCGCCGCGATCCCCGGCATCGTCGCGGTCGCCGTCTACGCGTTCATGACCGCCTGGGGCGAGGTGCTGTTCGCGTCGGTGATGACCAACGACACCACCCGCACCCTGGCCGTCGGCCTCCAGGGCTACTCCACGCTCAACAACGTGTACTGGAACCAGATCATGGCCGCCTCGCTCGTGGTCAGCGTTCCCGTCGTGGCCGGCTTCCTGCTCCTCCAGCGCTACCTCGTCGCCGGGCTGACCGCCGGCGCCGTCAAGTGAACTCACCCAGTTCCGAAGGGAATTTCGTGACCATCGACCTCGCCGCCCTCCCGCACGACTTCCTGTGGGGCACGGCAACAGCGGCGTACCAGATCGAGGGAGCCGTCGCCGAGGACGGCCGTGCACCCTCCATCTGGGACACCTTCTCGCACACCCCGGGGAAGATCGACAACGACGACAACGGCGACGTCGCGTGCGACCACTACCACCGCTGGCGCGAGGACATCGACCTGATGCGGCAACTGGGCGCGAACGCCTACCGGTTGTCGGTCGCCTGGCCGCGCGTGCGGCCCGGCGGGGACGGCCCGGTCAACGCCAAGGGCCTCGACTTCTACGACGAGTTGATCGACGCCCTGCTGGCGGCCGGCATCACCCCGTCGGTCACCCTGTACCACTGGGACCTGCCGCAGGCCCTCCAGGACCGGGGCGGCTGGCCCGAGCGGGCGACCGCCGAGCACTTCGCCGCGTACGCCTCCGTCGTGGCCGAACGGCTCGGCGACCGTGTCCAGCACTGGACCACCCTCAACGAGCCGTCCTGCTCCGCCTGGATCGGCCACCTGGAGGGCAAGATGGCCCCCGGCTGGACCGACCTCACGGCGGCCGTCCGCGCCTCGTACCACCTGCTCCTCGGCCACGGCCTGGCCGCCCAGGCGATCCGCGCGGCGGCGCCCGGCGCCCAGGTCGGCATCGTGAACAACCTGTCCACGGTGTTCGCCGCCTCGGACCGCCCCGAGGACGCGGCCGCCGTCCGCCGCCACGACGGGCACGTCAACCGCTGGTGGCTGGACCCGGTGCACGGCCGCGGCTTCCCGGCCGACATGGTCGAGACCTACGGCGTCGAACTCCCCGAGCGCCCCGGCGACCTGGAGACCATCGCCACGCCGCTCGACTGGCTGGGCCTGAACTACTACTTCCCGGCCTACATCGAGAACGACCCGAACGGCCCCGCCCCCTACGCCCGTTCCGTGCGCCGCCCCGACGTCCCGCGCACCGGCATGGACTGGGAGATCGACGCGAGCGGCATCGAGACGCTGCTGCTGCGCCTCACCGAGGAGTACGGCGCCCGCAAGCTCTACGTCACCGAGAACGGCTCCGCCTACCCGGACGTGGTCCGCCCCGACGGCACGGTCGACGACCCCGAGCGCCAGGAGTACCTGGCCGGTCACCTCGCGGCCTGCGCCTCGGCGGCCCGCAAGGGGGCGCCGCTGGCCGGTTACTTCGCCTGGTCGCTGCTGGACAACTTCGAGTGGGCGTACGGCTACGACAAGCGGTTCGGTCTGGTCCACGTCGACTACCGCACCCAGGTCCGCACGATCAAGGGCAGCGGCCGCCGGTACGCGGACATCATCCGCGACCACCGGGGACAGGCCCGCCGGGCGGCCTGACACACACCGCGGTGGGCGCGGACCAGGGGAGTACCGCGCCCACCGCACAGACGACCGTCACGCGTCATCGCCATACGCACGAGCACCAGGCACGGAGCTTGATCTGTCATGCCCACGACATCAACGAACGGAACGCCAACGCTCAAACGGACCGTCAATGCTCAGGAGACCCGCATGTCATCCCCGTTCCGCATCCCCCGTACCGCCCTGGCCGCCCTCGCGGCGGCCGCCCTGCTGACCTCCGGCACGATCCTGGCCGCCCCGGCATCCTCGGCCGCCACTGCCGTGACCTGGGACACCGACCGCGCCAACACCGCGTACGCGGCCAACCCGAACGCCGTCACCGCCTCCGGCTACGAGAACGGCGGCACCACGCCGGCCATGGCCTTCGACGGCAACGGCGCGACCCGCTGGTCCAGCAACTTCGCCGACAACGCCTGGATCCAGATCGACCTCGGCACCACGATCCGCATCGACAGCGTGGTCCTCGACTGGGAGGCCGCGTACGGCAGGAGATACGTCCTGGAGGCCTCGAAGAACGGCACCGACTGGACGCCCTTCTACACCGAGACCGCGGGCACCGGCGGCTCGGTCACCGCGCACACCTACCCGCAGGAGGTCACCGGCCGCTACGTCCGGATGCGCGGCATCGAACGCGCCACCCCCTACGGCTACTCGCTCTGGAACTTCAAGGTCTACGGCGGCGAACCGGCCCCCGCGTCCTCGACCGTCACCAACCTCGCCCTGAACCACCCGGCGTACTCCAACTACTACCAGCACGCGGGCAATTCACCGGCGTTCGCCACCGACGGCGGCTGGCCGGCGGACCTGAAGGGCGACTACACCCGCTGGTCCAGCGACTGGAACACCGACCGCTGGATCTCGGTCGACCTCGGCGCCACCTCCACGATCTCCTCCGTGGACCTCTACTGGGAGTCGGCGTACGCCGTCGACTACCTGCTCCAGGTCTCCGACGACAACGTCAACTGGCGCACGGTGTACGAGCCGTCGGCCGCCGACATAGCCGCCCGCCGCGCGAACGTCGTGTCCCCCTCCGACGCATCGGGCCTGCACGTCACCGTCACCCTCTCCTCCCCGACGACCGGCCGCTACGTCCGCATGCTCGGCAAGGAGCGCCGCAGTTTCTACAACCCGGCCCCCTACACCGCGCAGTTCGGCTACTCCCTCTACGAGTTCCAGGTCTGGGGCACCGGCGGCAGCGCCTCGGCCGCCTACCCCGCCCTCCCTGGCGACCAGTCGGGCACCTACCAGACCACGTTCTTCGACGACTTCACCGGCTCCTCGCTCGACCGCTCCAAGTGGCGGGTCGTCCGCACCGGCACCGAGATGGGCTCGGTCAACGGCGAGGCCCAGGCGTACGTCGACTCGTCGGACAACATCCAGACCCAGAACGGCGAGCTGCTCCTCAAGGCGAAGTACTGCAAGGGCTGCACCCAGGCGGGCGGCGGCACCTACGACTTCTCCTCGGGCCGCATCGACACCAACACCCACTTCGACTTCACCTACGGCCGCGTGAGCGCGCGCATGAAACTCCCGGTCGGCGACGGCTTCTGGCCCGCCTTCTGGCTGCTCGGCAGCAACGTCGACGACCCGTCCGTCTCCTGGCCCGCCTCCGGCGAGACCGACATCATGGAGAACATCGGCTACCCGACGTGGACCAGTACCTCCCTCCACGGCCCCGGCTACTCCGCCGACGGCAACATCGGCGCCCGCCAGACCTTCCCGAACGGCGGCACCATCGACCAGTGGCACACCTACGCGGTCGAGTGGACACCGACGGCGATGCGCTTCTACGTCGACGACACCCTGGTCCAGGAGACGACCCGCAACGTCCTGGAGTCGACCCGCGGCCAATGGGTCTACAACCACAACCAGTACGTCATCCTCAACCTCGCCCTCGGCGGCGCCTACCCCGCCGGCTGGAACCAGGTCACCACCCCCTACTGGGGCCTCCCGCAGTCCAGCGTGGACAAGATCGCGGCCGGGGGAGTGCAGGCCGAGGTGGACTGGGTGCGGGTGGAGCAGAAGAAGTAACGGTACGCAGGTCCCGGCACGCCCGCCCGCGCACGAACCTGTGAGGTCCGCACCGGACCTCACAGGAAAATCCAGGTCATGAGTGAACGGGGCGTCCCTGCCTCGCGTACCACCCCACCGTGGGAGGATCGCTCACCATGAGTGCGTCACCGGCGGTAAGGAGCCTGCGTGCCGCGGTGTTCGCCGCGGTGTGCGTGCTCCTGGCTGCCGCCGGGCACGGCCTCGCCATGGGCGACATGCCGCCGCTGTGGGCCGACGCGGCCGGGTTCGCGGCCGTGTTCGCCCTCGGGCGGGCCCTCGCGGGGCGTGAGCGTGGGCTGCCGGAGATCGGCGTCGGCATGCTGCTCACCCAGGCCGGTCTGCACTTCGGCTTCGACGCGGCCCGCGCGGTCACTCCGGCTGCTCCCGCGCCCACCATGACCATGGCCCGCATCAACCTGCACGGTCATGCCATGGCTGGAATGTCGAAGATGTCTGGTATGGGCGATGTGGTGCGGCAGCATCCGCACGTCCACGTCCTGACCGCGCACGCCACCCTCGCCCACGTCGTCGCCGCGCTCGTCGCCGCCTGGTGGCTGCGGCGCGGCGAGGCGGCGCTGTGGTCGCTGCTGCGGCGGACCGCCGCGCTCGTCCCCGGTCTGGCCGCCTGGTGGCGCGACGCCCCGCTGCCCGCCCCGGCCGGCGGCCCCCGCCTGGCCCCGGCCGGTCCGATACGGCCTCGCCCGCTGCTCGCGCTGCGGCACGCGGTGAGCCGGCGCGGCCCCCCGAACCCGATCCCGTACACGGTCCAACACTCGTAAGACTCTCTAACAGACTTCACTCGTACGGAGATCGACTCACTCATGCCCGCTATGTCCGCGACCCGACTCACCCTCCGTCGCGCCGCCACCGTCACCGCGCTGACCGCCGCGTCGGTCCTGGCCGCCGCCGGCATCGCCGCCGCGCATGTCACCGTCCACCCCGAGAGCTACGCCAAGGGCGCCACCGACGGCGTGCTGACCTTCCGCGTGCCCAACGAGGAGGACACCGCCACCACCACCAAGGTCCAGGTCTACCTGCCCACCGACCACCCGGTCCTGGGCGTCCTCGTCACCCCGCACGACGGCTGGACCGCCAAGGTGACCACCACCAAGCTCAAGACGCCCGTGAAGACCGACGACGGCACCATCACCGAGGCAGCCTCCGAGATCACCTGGACCGGCGGCAAGATCGGCGCCGGCCAGTTCGAGGACTTCGACGTCGCCTTCGGCCAACTGCCCGAGGACGCCGACCAGCTGGCCTTCAAGACCCTGCAGACCTACTCCGACGGCAAGGTCGTCCGCTGGATCGAGGAGGCGCAGAGCGGCGACGACGAGCCGGAGAACCCGGCGCCGACGCTCAAGCTGACGGCGGCGGGCGACGACTCCGCCGCGGCGGCCGCACCGGCCACGAAGACCAGCGGCAAGGCGACCACCACGGCCGCCGACTCCAGCGACTCCACCGCCCGCGGCCTCGGCATCGCGGGCCTGATCGTCGGCGCCCTGGGCCTGGCGGCGGCCGCGTTCGCCGTGGTGCGGACGCGCGGCGCGAAGTCGTAGGCCGGCACGCGTCGGCAAACGCAGAAGGGGCCCGGACCGGTGAACGGTCCGGGCCCCTTCTCCGCGCTCGGTTCACCGCACCGCCAGCTCCAGCATCTCCAGCTCCTCGGCGGAATCCGGCACCCGCTCCGCCGTAGCCGCGAGCGCCACCTCGCGGGAGGCCGGCCGGGCGTTGCGCCACAGCCACAGCACGTCCCGCCCGAAGGACCACACCAGGGAGCCGAGCGCCAGCAGCACCACGCCCAGGTTGGCCAGGTACGGCAGCAGGTCCGCGCCGGCCAGCAGCAGGCAGATGCCCTGCATCGCGGCGACCGTCTTGCGGGCCATGGAGTGCGGCAGCGGGGCGTTCAGCCAGGGCGCGACCTTCGCGGCCGCGACGAACGCGTAGCGCATTCCGCCGATCAGGAGGACCCAGGGGCCGAGCTGCGTGGAGACGTACACGCTCAGCACCAGGATCAGGAACGCGTCGACCTCCATGTCGAAGCGGGCGCCCAGCGCGGTCGACGTACCCGTCCTGCGGGCCACCTGGCCGTCCACGCCGTCGAGGATCAGGGCCACGGCCGTGAGGCCGACCAGGAGCGTGACCGGCGGGGAGCTCTCGAAGGAGTCGGCGACCAGGGCGGTCACGCCGCCGACCAGGATCGCGCGGCCGAGGGTCACCCGGTTGGCGGGGCCGAAAGAGCGCGGCCGGGTGCGGTGCAGGGCCCGGGAGAGCACCGCCCAGGTGGCTATCGCGAACGCGAGACCCGTCAGCCAGCCGGCCGGCCCCATGCCGATCGCCGTCCCGAGCAGGGCCAGCAACAGGATCTGCACGCCCGCTCCCACAGCGGTCTCCTGCTGGACCAGCCTGGCTTCGTAAGTGTTGTTCAGGGCCACCGCACGTCCTCCGGCCGAATGACAGAGTCGATCAACGCCGCGTACTGTGCGCGGCCTGTGCACTTCTCGCTGTGCACAACTCCGTACGTGAACCACTTCCCGATCGTTCAGGAGGATGCCGATGAACTCTTCGGCCCGCGCGTTCTGGCTCCGCTCCCCGGGCCACGGAGAGCTGCGTGACGTCACTCTCGCCGAGCCCGGCGAGGGCGAGGTGCTGGTGCGCGCGCTGTACTCGGGGGTCAGCCGGGGCACGGAGACACTGGTGTTCCGGGGCGGGGTGCCGGAGAGCCAACACGCCGTGATGCGGGCGCCGTTCCAGGAGGGCGACTTCCCCGGTCCGGTGAAGTACGGCTACCTCAGCGTCGGCGTGGTCGAGCAGGGTCCCGACGGGCTGATCGGCCGTACGGTCTTCTGTCTGTATCCGCATCAGACGCACTACGTCGTTCCGGTGAGCGCGGTGACGGTGGTACCGGAGCGGGTACCCCCGGCGCGTGCGGTACTCGCGGGCACGGTGGAGACCGCCCTGAACGCCCTCTGGGACGCGAGGCCGCTGGTCGGCGACCGGATCGCGGTCATCGGCGGCGGCATGGTCGGCTGCTCGGTCGCCGCCCTGCTCGCCCGCTTCCCCGGCGTACGGCTCCAGCTGGTCGACGCCGACCCGGCCCGGGCCAAGACCGCGGAGGCCCTCGGCGTGGACTTCGCGGCCCCCGAGGACGCCCGCGGCGAGTGCGACCTGGTCGTGCACGCCAGCGCCACCGAACAGGGCCTCGGCCGCGCACTGGAGCTCCTCGCGCCGGAGGGCACGGTCCTCGACCTGAGCTGGTACGGCGACCGGCGGATCGCCCTCCCGCTCGGCGAGGCCTTCCACTCCCGCCGGCTCACCGTGCGCAGCAGCCAGGTCGGCACCGTCTCCCCGGCCGCCCGCGCCGGCCGCACGTACGCCGACCGGCTCGCCCTGGCCCTGGACCTGCTGGCCGACCCGGCACTGGACGCCCTCATCACGGGGGAAAGCGCGTTCGAGGAGCTGCCGGAGGTGCTCCCGAGACTCGCCTCCGGGGAGCTTCCGGCCCTCTGTCACCGGGTCCGCTACGGCGACAACGGCTGACGGAACGTCCAATAACGTGCAGTGCGGGCCGCCAAGAGGTCCTGACCTGAGAAAAGAGTGAGAGTGGACTGAACGCGGGGAAGCCAAGAGCCGTATTAAGGGCATCCCCCGGCAGGGATCAGCCGGGGACCAGACGCGCCGCACCTGGAGGGTCGTCCGTTGTTCAGCATCACCGTCCGCGATCACATCATGATCGCCCACAGCTTCCGCGGCGAGGTGTTCGGGCCCGCGCAGCGACTGCACGGCGCCACGTTCCTCGTGGACGCCACCTTCCGCCGTGAACAGCTGGACGACGACAACATCGTCGTCGACATCGGTCTTGCCACCCAGGAGCTCGGTGCTGTGGTCAGCGAGCTGAACTACAGAAACCTCGACAACGAGCCCGACTTCGCCGGGGTCAACACCTCCACGGAGTTCCTCGCCAAGGTCATCGCCGACCGGCTCGCCGAGCGGATCGAGAAGGGCGCGCTCGGCGAGGGCGCCCGGGGCCTCGCCGGACTGACCGTCACCCTCCACGAGTCGCACGTCGCCTGGGCGAGTTACGAGCGTGCCCTGTGACCGACATGGCCATCGGCCGCCCCTCGGCCCTCACCTACGTGCCCGCGCAGCGCGCGGCCACCACCGACAGCAAGGCTCCGGCGAACATCGGGATCCTCCCCATGTCCCTGCGCACCGTGCACTTCGTCATGCCCGGCGGCGTCGACGACCCGGCCAACCCGAGCGGCGGCAACGCCTACGACCGGCGGGTCTGCCTGGACCTGCCCGGCTTCGGCTGGCAGGTCACCAAACACGCGGTCGACGGCTCCTGGCCGCGCCCCGACACCGCCGCCCGCGACGCCCTCGCCCGCACCCTGCGGGAACTGCCCGACGGCACCGTCGTCCTCCTGGACGGCCTGGTGGCCTGCGGGGTCCCGGAGATCGTCGTACCGGAGACGGAGCGGCTGCGGCTCGCCGTGCTCGTCCACCTCCCGCTCGGCGACGAGACCGGGCTCGACGCGGCCGTGGCCGCCGACCTCGACGCCCGCGAGCGCACGGTGCTGCGCGCCGTACCTGCCGTGATCGCGACCAGCGACTGGGCGGTACGGCGGCTGGTCTCGCACCACGGCCTGGCCCCCGAACGGGTGCATGTCGCCACTCCGGGTGCCGACATCGCCCCGCTGGCCGGCGGCACCGACGGCGTCTCGCACCTGCTGTGCGTCGCCGCCGTCACCCCGCGCAAGGGCCAGCACCGGCTGATCGAGGCGCTCGCCGCGGTCCGGGACCTGCCCTGGACCTGCACCTGCGTCGGCGGTCTCGACGCGGCTCCCGAGTACGTCGCCCATCTGCGGTCGCTGATCGCGGAGCACGGGCTGACGGACCGGCTGCACCTCGCGGGCGCGCGCGCCGGGGCGGACCTCGACGCCAGCTACGCGGCCGCCGACCTGATGGTCCTCACCTCGTACGCCGAGACGTACGGCATGGCGGTCACCGAGGCCCTCGCCCGCGGCATCCCGGTGCTCGCGACCGATGTCGGCGGTCTGCCGGAAGCGGTGGGCCGGGCCCCCGACGGCGGGGTACCCGGCATCCTCGTGCCGCCGGAGGACCCCGCCGCGCTCGCCGTCGAACTGCGCGGCTGGTTCGGCGAGGCGGACGTACGCCGCCGCCTCAAGGCCGCCGCGCGCGGCCGGCGGGCGGCGCTCGACGGCTGGGCGACCACCGCCCGCAGCCTGGCCGGAGTCCTGCTGCGGCTCCCTGACGAACCCCGGAGGGCGGCATGACCAGCGAGACCACGACCACTACTCCGGTCGGCGCGATACCCGCGCAGCCGGGGCCGATGGATGTTACGGATGCGGGAATGGGACGAGAACGCGAACAGGCGCCTTCCGAGGTGATAGCCGGGGCCGGTCCCGTCGTCCGTCCGGGCGAGCGGGCCACCGTGCGGCTGCGGGAGACCGGGCCCGAGGAGCCGCCGCGGTACGCCCCCGAGTGGCTGGAGCTGCGGGAGAGCGCGGACGCGGCCGCCCGGGCGCACGACCTGCTGGACCCGCTGCGGATCCGGCTGGCCAACCTGCCCGGCAAGGCGGGCGGGATCGTCGTGCACGACCTGGGCTGCGGCACCGGCTCGATGGGCCGCTGGCTCGCGCCCCGCCTCGACGGCTCCCAGCACTGGATCCTGCACGACCGCGACCCCTACCTGCTGCACTTCGCCGCCGTCGCCTCGCCCCGCGCGGCCGCCGACGGCAGCCGGGTCACGGTGGAGACCCGGCGCGGCGACGTCGCCCGGCTCACCCCGGACGCGCTGATCGGCGCCTCCCTGGTGACCGCGTCCGCGCTCCTGGACGTCCTCACCCGGGAGGAGGTCGACATACTCGCCGAGGCCTGCACCGGGGCCGGCTGCCCCGCACTGCTCACCCTGTCGGTCGCCGGGCGGGTCGAACTGACCCCCGCCCACCCGCTGGACGCCGAGCTCGCCGACGCCTTCAACGACCACCAGCGGCGCGGCGGCATGCTCGGCCCGGACGCCGTCACCGCCGCCTGTGAGGCGTTCTCCGACCGGGGCGCCACCGTGAAGCTGCACCCCAGCGCGTGGCGGCTCGGCCCCGACGAGAAGGCGCTCACCGAGCAGTGGCTGCGCGGCTGGGTCGGCGCCGCCGTCGAGGAACGCCCCGAACTGGCCGAGCGCGCCGACGCCTACCTGGCCGAGCGGCTCGCCGCCAACACGGACGGCGAACTGCGGGTCGTCGTGCACCACAGTGACCTGCTCGCGCTCGCCCGGCCGACCGGAGGCACCTCATGAGCACCCCCACCCTGGTCCGGCAGCCCGCGCCCGTCGCCCCGCCGGCCGTGCCCCGGCGCCTCAACCTCCGCGCCGTCCGCACCCACCTGGGCACCGTCGCCGGAGCCGCCATCATCGCCGTGCTGCTGTGGCGGCTCGGCACCGGCGTCTTCCTCGACGGACTGCGCCGGATCGACACCCCGACCCTGGTCGCCGGCCTGGTGATCGGCGCGGTCACGACCGTACTGAGCGCCTGGCGCTGGCAGTTGGTGGCCCGCAGCCTCGGCCTCCGGCTGCCGCTCGGGCCCGCCGTCGGCGACTACTACCGGGCGCTGTTCCTGAACGCGGCCCTGCCCGGCGGAGTCCTCGGCGACGTGCACCGGGCCGTCCGGCACGGGCAGAGCGAGGGCGACATCGGGCGCGGGGTCCGCGCCGTCGTCCTCGAACGCACCGCGGGACAGATCGCGTTGACGGTGTTCGGCGCCGGCGCGCTGCTGATCCTGCCCTCGCCGGTCCGCGACGAGGTGCGCAGCTTCGCCCCGCTGGCGGCGGCCGGGCTGGCCGGCGCGTGCGCGATCGTGGTCGCCCTCCGCATGAACAAGGCCCCGGGCAAGCGCGCCGGCGCCCTGCGCGCCACCCTCGGCGAGGCCCGCCGCGCGCTGCTGTCGCGGCGGAACGCGCCGGGCGTCGCCCTGTCCTCGGCGGTCATCCTCGCCGGGCACGTCGGGATGTTCGTGGTGGCCGCGCGGGTCGCCGGTTCGGCCGCGTCCGTGGCGGTCCTCGTCCCGATCGCGGTCCTCGCCCTGGTCGCCATGGGCCTGCCGCTGAACGTCGGCGGCTGGGGCCCCCGGGAGGGCGTCACCGCCTGGGCGTTCGCCGCGGCCGGCCTCGGCGCGGACAGCGGGCTCGCCACGGCCGTGGTCTACGGCGTCCTCAGCTTCGTGGCGGCCCTGCCGGGTCTGGTGGTCCTGGTCGTCCGCTGGTACGCCGGACTGCGCTACTCCCGCCCGGCGGTGAGCAGTTCGAAAATCGCGCCGAAGGAATCCGCGAGGCTCGACAGGAGTTCCTTCCCCTTTTCCGCCGACCCCAGGGAAGGACGGCCGATGACGCCCGACTCGGTATAGGCGGACATTCCCAGGGTGAGGAGATGACGACGGTCGTCAGCGGTGAAATCGGCAGACTCGTAACCAGGGCGGACCAATTCGGGATGAGCGTGCAGCAGAATGGAGGTCTCGATTTCTCCGGCGTGCATGTCGGTGAGCGCCGAGGTCTCCACCCCGGCCCGCGAAAGCGCTGTCTCCCAGTCCTCCGCGGCCGGGTACAGGGCCATCCGCTCGCCCCGCGCGGACGCCTCCTGGACGACGTTGCCCAGTACGTAGTTGCCGCCGTGGCCGTTGACCACGACCAGCGCCTCGACGCCCGAGCGGCGCAGCGAGCCGGCGATGTCGTTCACCACCGCGTGCAGTGTCACCGCGGAGATGCTGACGGTCCCCGGCCAGGCCGCGTGCTCGTGCGAGCAGGAGACCGTCACCGGAGGGAGGAGGTGCACCGGGTACGCGGCGGCGATCTCCCGGGCGACGGCACAGGCGACGTGGGTGTCCGTCGCGAGCGGAAGGTAGGGGCCGTGCTGTTCGAAGCTCCCCACGGGAAGGACGGCGACCTGTGTTGAAACGCCCGCCCCCCTGGTCCGTACCTCTTCCGTAGTGTCCGCCGGCAACAAGTCGTATGCCGCCGTACGCGCGCCCGAACCACTCATCATTTCACGGCCTTTCGTCTCCTCTTAGGAATCAGATCATGACAGAGAACATCGGCGTACTCGGCAAGAAGTCCCCACGGCGTTCGGGCGTGGAACGCGTCGTGAATGCACCGCTGCCCACCGTCTACGGGAAATTCCAGGCGATCGGCTACCTGGACCACGACCGCGGTGACGAGCAAGTCGCCCTGGTCTACGGGGACATCGACAGCGACCGGGTGCTGACCCGGCTGCACTCCGAGTGCCTGACCGGGGACGCGTTCGGCTCCCAGCACTGCGAGTGCGGCGACCAGCTGGCCGCCGCGCTGCGCGCGGTCGTCGCCGAGGGCAGCGGCATCGTCGTCTACCTGCGGGGGCACGAGGGCCGCGGCATCGGCCTGCTCGCCAAGCTGCGCGCGATGGCCCTGCAGGCGGAGGGCCTCGACACCGTCGAGGCGAACCTCGCGCTCGGCCTGCCCGTGGACGCCCGGGACTACGGGGTCGCCGCCGGCATCCTGAGCGACCTCGGGGTGCGTTCGGTACGCCTGATGTCCAACAACCCGCGCAAGCGCGAGTCGTTGGAACGGCACGGCATCGACGTTGCTGAAACGGTCCCGCTGCTGATCGAGCCGTGCGAGAACAACATCACCTACCTGCGGACGAAGCGCGAGCGTCTCGACCACGTGCTGCCCCACCTGGACGCGGTGGCGCACTGGTCCTGAGGTACCGGGCGGCCTCCCGGGGAAGGATCGGGGGAGACCGACAGGAGGTACACGCGTGAATCTTCGGGCCCAGGTCGTGATCATCGGCGGCGGGGTGATGGGTACCAGCATCGCCTGCCATCTCGCGAGGGCGGGCGTCCGCGACGTCGTCCTCGTCGAACGCGACGAACTCGCCGCCGGATCCACCTCGAGGGCCGCGGGCGGAGTGCGCGCCCAGTTCTCCGACGAGCTCAACATCCAGCTGGGCGCGCGCAGCCTGGAGGCCTTCGCCCGCTTCGGCGAGGAGACCGGGTACGACATCGGGCTGCACCGCGTCGGCTACCTCTTCCTCCTCTCCACCCCCGAGGAGGTCGCCTCCTTCGAGGCAGGGGTCCGGCTGCAGAACCACCTCGGCGTGCCCAGCCGGATGCTGACACCGAAGGAGGCGGCCCGGCTCTCCCCGCTGATCGCCACCGACGGACTGCTGGCCGCCGCGTACTCCCCGGACGACGGCCACTGCACGCCCGAGGCCGTCGTGCACGGCTACGCGGCCACCGCCCGCGCCCATGGCGCCCGCGTCCTGCGCCACACCGAGGTCACCGGCATCGAACGGGACGGCGCGTACGTCACCGCCGTGCACACCACCCTCGGCCGGATCGCCACC
The DNA here is from genome assembly GCF_040296885.1 of Streptomyces sp. NPDC001980. Taxonomy (NCBI): domain Bacteria; kingdom Bacillati; phylum Actinomycetota; class Actinomycetes; order Kitasatosporales; family Streptomycetaceae; genus Streptomyces; species Streptomyces sp. NPDC001980. The sequence goes on from NZ_JBEOYD010000044.1 coordinate 26,913, forward strand.
GAGACGGTGATCTGCGCGGCCGGCGCCTGGTCGCGGGCGGTCGGCGCGATGGCCGGCGTCGACTTACCGGTGCAGCCGCTGCGCCGCCAGATCGCGGTCACCGAGCCGGTCCCGGGGCTGCCGCCGACGCTCCCCATGACGATCGACTTCACCACCAGCCTGTACTTCCACGCCGAGGGCCCGGGCCTGCTGCTCGGCATGTCGGACCCCGACGAACGGCCGGGCTTCGCCACCGACACCCACGACCGCTGGATCCCGCGCCTGTACGCGGCGATGGAACGCCGCGCCCCGGCCCTGCTGGACCTGCGCCGTACCGGCGGCTGGGCGGGCCTGTACGAGAACACCCCGGACCACAACGCCCTGATCGGTGAGGCGGCCTCGGTCTCCCGGTTCCTGTACGCCACCGGGTTCTCCGGCCACGGCTTCCTTCAGGCACCGGCGGTTGGCGAGGTGGTCCGCGACCTGTATCTGGGCCGCGCGCCCTTCCTGGACGTCCGCCCGCTCGGCGCCGGCCGGTTCGCGGCCGACGCCCCACGCCCGGAGGCCAATCTGGTCTGACCCCTGGCCCCGCCCGGCGGGACGGCGCTCAGTCCTGGATCGCCTCGTGGACCAGCCGGCGCAGGTCCGGGAAGATCTTCAGGGTCTTCGGCCGGACCTGCGTGTGGAACTGCACGGTCAGGTCGTGGGTGGGGTCGACCCAGAACGCGGTGGTCGCCGCGCCGGTCCAGCCGTAGGCGCCGGGGCTGCTCGGGGAGAGGGTGCGGTCCGGGTCGATCACCACGGAGACGCCGAGGCCGAAGCCGAGCCCGTCGTTGCCGGGTTCCTGGTGGACGGGGGCGCCGTAGGTCCGCAGGTCGGCCCCGCCGGGCAGGTGGTTGCTGGAGAGCAGCCCGACCGAGGCGGGGGACAGCAGCCGGACGCCGTCCAGTTCGCCGCCCCGGCGCAGCATCTCCATGAAACGGTGGTAGTCGTACGCCGTCGCGGCGAGGCCGCCGCTGCCGGACAGGAAACGGGGACGGCCGCGCAACGGCAGCCCGGGGATCGCGTCGATGCCGCCGCCCTCCGACTCGCCGTACAACTCGGAGAGACGGTCCGCCTGTTCGGGCACGATGTGCAGGCCTGCGTCCGGCATGCCGAGCGGACGGAAGATCCGGTCGGCGAAGAACTCGTCGAGCCGCTGCCCGGAGACCACCTCGACGACCCGGCTGAGCACGTTGAAGCCGACGGAGTAGTTCCACTGGGTGCCCGGCTCGAACTGGAGCGGCATGCGGGCGTACACCGCCATCGCCTCGGCGAGGTCCGCGCCCGACGGCACCGAGAACTCAAGGCCCGCCTCGCGGTACCGGGCGTCCACGGGGTGCGTGTGGTAGAAGGCGAAGGTCAACCCGGCGGTGTGGGTGAGCAGATGGCGGATCCGGATCGGCCCGTCGGCCGGCCGGGTCACCATGTCGTCGCCCGAACCGGAGACGTGGACCCGCGGGGCGGCGAACTCGGGCAGGAAACGGTCCACCGGGTCGTCCAGCGACAGCAGTCCGTCCTCCACGAGCAGCAGCACGGCGACCGCGGTGACCGGCTTGGTCATGGAGTAGATCCGCCAGATGGTGTCCGCCTCGACCGGCAGCCCGGCCGCGCGGTCGCGGTGGCCCTGGGTGGTGAGGTGGGCGACCCGGCCGCCGCGTGCCACGGCCACCAGGTAACCGGGCAGGCGCCCTTCGTCGACGTAGTGGGCGAAGTGCTGGTCGAGGCGATCGAGCGCCTTCACGTCCAGCCCCACCTCACCGGGGTCGACTTCCTGTCGCAGCTGTGCCATCGCTCTCCTTGGGTCGTGTCGTCCGCGGTGCGGTCCGACCTCGGACCTCATCGTCGCGCAGGAAGAGGGGAACGGTCCCGCTCATCCACGTGTGGTGTGACGGACGCTATAGGAGCGGCACCGGGAAGCGGACGTGCCGCCGCCACGCCGAGCACCGCCACAAACGCCATCACGAGCAGCGGTTTCACGGTCCCGGAGCCCAGCAGCGCCCCTGCCACGGCCACCCCGAGCGCCGGGCCGACGTTGAGCGCGGTCTGCTGCAGTCCGCCCGCCACCCCGGCCGCCCCGACGTCCGACCGGTGTACGACGACGTGTGTCGCGGCCACCATCACCGTGCCGAACCCGGCGCCCAGCAGCCCGAACCCGCCGTAGAGCGCGGGCGCCGCCGAGGGCCGGGTCAGCAGCAGGACGCCGAGCGCGAGGAGCGCCGTCGCGGTAGCGGTGGTGCGGCGCGGGCCGAGACGGCGCAGGAGTGCGGGGCACCCGGCGGCGGACGCCACCATCAGCACCGCGAGCGGCAGGCTGCGCAGGGCGCTCGCGAACGGGTCGAGGCCCAGAGTGCGCTGGAGGACGTACACGGCGACGAACAGCGTCCCGAACAGGGCCGCCGACGCGGCGACCAGGACGCCGAGGGCCGCACCCACCGCAGGGGCGCCGATCACCCCGGGCGGCAACAGCGGACGCGCCGTGCGCCGCTCGTGCCGGACGAACACCGCCCCGGCGACCACGGCCGCCCCGAGGCTCACCGGCGTACCGGTGACCAGTCCGTGCACCAGACCGGCCAGCGCCACCGCGAGCAGCACCGCACCCGGCAGGTCGAGCGGGACCCGGACCGCCCGTTCCCGCCCACGCTCCCGCTCCCGCCCGGCCAGGGCGAACACCCCGAAGGCCGTGGTCGGCAGTACGTGCAGGAAGAACACCGCCCGCCAGCCGAGCCCGGTCACCAGCGCCCCGCCGAGCAACGGCCCCGCCGCGGCCGCCAGTCCGACGGCGGCGGTCCGTACCGCGAGGGGCCTCGCGAGCCGGTCCGCCGGGTACGCGGCCCGCAGCATGCCGAGGGTGGCCGGTTGCAGGAGCGCCCCGAACACCCCCTGTGCCACCCGCAGTCCGATCACCCAGCCGATCCCGGGCGCGAGCCCGATGCCGGCCGAGGCGGCGCCGAAGCCCAGCATGCCGAGCCCGAACACGCGCCGCTGCCCGTAGCGGTCACCGAGCCGTCCGGCGAACACCAGCAGGCTCGCCACCGCGATCAGGTAGGCGGTACTGGTCCACTGCACCTGCGCGAAGGAGGCGTGCAACTCCCGTTGCAGGGTGGGCTGCGCGACCGTGAGGACGGTGCCGTCCAGTGCGACGACCACGGCGCCCACGACACTGCTCGCCAGCGCCGGTCGCCGGTTCACTTCCCGGCTCCCAGATGGGCGTCCAGCGCCGCATCCAGCAGAGGCCCGAAGTCATCGACGCCGGTGGCGAGTCGAAGGCTGCCCCAGGCCCACAGCTGGGCGATGCCGTGCAGGTTCGCCCACAGGGCGCCCGCCACGAGCCGCGCGTCCGCACCGGGCCGAGCCCGGCCGACCAGGTCGGCGAGCAGCCCGAACAACGGAAGGCTGGTCTCCCGCAGCCGCAGATGGCCGCTCTCCAGCAGGTCATGACGGAACATCAGCTCGTACATGCCCGCGTTGTCCCGCGCGAACTCCAGGTACACCCGGGCCAGCGCGGCGACTTGCGCGCCCGGCGCGGCCGTACCGTCCCCCAGCGCCTCCTCTCCGCGCACGGCCAGCTCGGTGAAGCCCCGGCGTGCGATGGCCGAGAGCAGTTCGAGATGGGTGGGGAACCAGCGGCGCGGCGCCCCGTGCGAGACCCCCGCGCGACGGGCGATCTCCCGCAGCGTCAGCGCCTGGGCGCCCTCGGCGGCCACCAGCGCCACGCCGACGTCGACCAGCCGGTCCCGCAGATTCGTGTCGGACTCAGTCATGGACACTGTCTACCAGCGGCTTGTAGACAGTGTCTACGGAGCGGGGAGGCGGGAATGCCCGAGGGATGGGGCGGGGTTGCACGGGACATGACCCAGGACGCTCTTCTCAAGCTGCTCGCCGAAGGACACGACGGGGTGCTGGTCACCCTCAAGAGCGACGGCCGTCCCCAGCTGTCCAATGTCAACCACGCCTACTACCCCGACGAGCGGACCGTGCGCGTGTCGATCACCGACGGCCGCGCCAAGACCCGCAACCTGCGCCGCGACCCCCGCGCCTCGTACCACGTCACCAGCCCCGACCGCTGGGCCTACACGGTCGCCGAGGGCACCGCCGAGCTGTCGCCGGTCGCCGAGGACCCGTACGACGCGACCGTCGAGGAGCTCATCCGCCTCTACCGCGACGTCCGCGGCGAGCACCCCGACTGGGACGACTACCGCGCCGCGATGGTCCGCGACCGCCGGCTGGTGCTGCGGCTGCGGGTGGAGCGGGCGTACGGCATTCCGCGCCCCTGACAGCGCGGGCGGCGGGGCCTAGGGCCTGCGGTCCAGGGCGATCGGCCGATGGTCGCGCGAGCGGCGGACACCTAGGCTGCCGAGGAGGGAACGGCAGCTCAGGAAGAGGTCACGATGTCCGTCAACGGCCGTAGTCACATCCGGATCGCCCGGCCCTCCCGGGACCTGGCGGCGGCCGAGCGGTTCTGGGTGCGGGGGCTGGGGCTCGGTGTGGTGTGGCGGGCCGAGGGCGGTCCTGAACCCGGCGAGCACGACCTGCTGATGGTGGGCTGGCCGGACGCCGACTGGCATCTGGAGCTGGTGCACGAACCCGCCCGGCCCGTGGAGCCCCGGCCCACCGAGGAGGACCTGCTGGTCGTCTACGTCGACGGGCCGGTGCCGGAGGACCTGGTGGCCCGGCTGGAGGAGCACGGCGGCAAGCGGGTGCCCTCGCCGAACCCGTACTGGAACCAGTGGGGGATCACCGTCGAGGACCCGGACGGATACCGGCTGGTGCTCTGCGAGCGGGGCTGGTCCAACGCGTAGCGCGTGGCGGGGGCGGCTGGTCCGACGCGTGGCGGCGGGTGCTTGCCGCCCGGGCTTCCCGGGACTAGCCTCCGCGCGTGATCAATGGGGCACATGTGGTGATCTACACCAGCGACGCCGAGGCGGACCGGGCCTTCCTCCGGGACGTGCTGGGCTGGCCGCACGTCGACGTCGGACACGGCTGGCTGATCTTCCGGCTGCCGCCGGCCGAGGTGGCGTGCCATCCGGCCGACGGCGAGCCGTCGCACGAACTGATGCTGATGTGCGACGACCTGGATGAGACGGTCGCCGAACTCACCACCAAGGGCGTGGAGTTCAGCCGACCCGTCCAGGTCGCGGCCTGGGGCCGGGTGACGGGCTTCCGGTTGCCGGGCGGAGGCGAGGTCGCCTTGTACGAGCCGCGTCACCCGCGCGCCTAGTACCGGCCTCCTCCCGCACCCAGGTCTCCAGCCACTGTGCGAACTCGGCCGCCTTGTCGGGCCAGTTGAAGTGGGTGAGGGCCGCCTCGCGACCGCGCTGGGCCGCGGTGTGACGCAGGATCGCGTCGGTGCTCAGCCTGCGTATCGCCTCCGCCGCCGCGCGCGGATCCTCGTACGGGACGACGATTCCGCAGCCGTGCCGCTCCACCATGTCCGCGGCCAGCGGGGTGGGCGTGGTGATGACGGGTACGCCGTGGGCCATGTACTCGACGACCTTGGTGGGCCGGGAGTGGCGGTAGTTGGGCTGGTCGTGGAGGAGGGAGAGGCCGGCCAGGGCGCCCGGGAACAGGGCGAGGGCACGGTCGTTGGGCAGGAAGCCGTGCCAGCGCAGGACGCCGTCCCGGTCGGCGGCCGTGAGCGCGTCCCGGACGTCGGGGTCGGCCGCGCCGGCCACCTCGATGCGCGGGCCGGGGCCCAGGTGCCGGGCCGTCTCTATCAGGTCCAGCGCGCCACGCGCCCGTGACAGGTGGCCGACGTAGACGACCCGTTCGGTGCCCGGCGGTTCGGGTGCCTCGGTCGGGGCGGTGGTGAAGTTCGGCACCACGGGGTGGGTGTGGCGGAACCGCTCCTGGTAGGCGTCCTCGGCGAGCAGCAGCCGCAGATGGCGCTCCGCCAGCCGTTCGGCCGCGCGGACGCCGAGCCGCAGCGGTGGCCGCAGCGCTCGCGGCACCCAGCGTTTCATGGCGAGCGCGGCCGCGGTGTCCTCGTGGACGTCCCAGACGACCACCGGACCGGTTCCGGACCGCCGCCAGCGGCGCAGGGTGCCGGGCAGGGCCAGCAGCAGTTCCGGGTCGTGCAGCAGGATCACGTCCGCCTCCTGCCCGCGCCGGGCCAGCAGGGTCCGGGCCGCGCCCACGGCCGCGCGGCGGCTGCGGCCCGCGGCCCGCGGCAGGTCGATGCCTTCGAGGTCCGGGCGCGGCCGTACCTCGCGGGCCGAGAACGGCGCCGCGTAGACGACATGGTGACCGCGGTCCCGCAGCGCGGTGATCTGCCGGTGCAGGATGCGCGCGTCCTCGGGGTGGTGGACGACGGTGACGACGAGTATCCGCATCTGAGCGCCTTTCGACTCCGTGGCCCGGAGCCCTTCGACTCCGAGCCACGGAAGGGGAGTTGCTCCACAGGTCGGCTACAGCACCTCGACGCCGGGCCGGAAGATCCGCCCCCGGGTGTCGAAGAGCAGGCGGGCCTCGTCGCCGAGGGCCGGGAGGTCGTACGCGGAGTGGTCCTGGAGCAGGATCGTCAGGTCGTGCGAGCGCACGGCGGCCATGACGTCGGTGACCCGCGGCACGGCCTCCCCGTCCACGAACCAGGCCGGTACGAACGGGTCGTGGAAGGCGATCTGGGCCTCCCGCTCCCGCAGCAGTCGGGCCACCGGCACCGCCGGCGCCTCGCGCTGGTCGGCGACGTCCGGCTTGTAGGTGACGCCGAGGAGCAGCACCCGGGAGCCGTGCAGTGCCCGGCCCTCGTGGTTGAGCAGGTCCTGGGCGCGCCGGACGACGTACTCCGGCATGTGCGCGTTGATCTCCCGGGCGAGTTCCACGAACCGGAACTCGTAGCCGATCGAACGCACTTTGTAGGAGAGGTAGTTGGGGTCGATCGGGATGCAGTGGCCGCCCACCCCGGCGCTCGGCCGAAAGGGCTGGAAACCGAACGGCTTCGTGCCCGCGCAGCGGATCGCGTCCCACACGTCGACGTGCAACTCGCGGCAGAGAATGGCCAGTTCGTTGACCAGTGCGATGTTGACGTGCCGGTAGGTGTTCTCCAGGAGCTTGGCCATCTCGGCCTCGCGGGTGCCCTTCGCCTGCACCACCGTGTCGACGAGCTTGCCGTAGAAGGCGGCGGCCTTCGCCGCGCACGCCGGGGTGCAGCCGCCGACCACCTTGGGTGTCTGGCGCAGCCCGTGGGTGGAGTTGCCGGGGTCGATGCGCTCCGGGGAGAAGGCCAGCGCGAAGTCGTCGCCGGCCCGCAGTCCGGACTCCTCCAGGAGCGGTTTGACGATCTCCTCGGTGGTGCCAGGATAGGTGGTCGACTCCAGGACGACGAGCCGTCCGCGGCGCAGCCGGCCCGCCACCGCCCGCGCGGCGGAGGTCACCGCGCTCAGATCGGGGCCGCCGTCCTCGCTGAGCGGGGTCGGCACGCAGATCACCACGGTCTGCGCCCGGGCCAGGCACTTGTCGTCGGTGTACGCGGTGAACCCGGCCGCCCGCATCCGGGCGACGTCCTCGTCGGAGACGTCGTCCACGTGGGAGTGCCCGGCGTTGAGGCCCTCCACGACCCGTGGGTCGAGGTCGAGCCCGGCCACTCTCAGGCCGACCAGCGACGCCTCCCGCGCGAGCGGGAGTCCGACGTAGCCGAGCCCGATGACGGCCAGTTCGAAACTGTCGGTCTGTTCCTCATCCCCGAGCGATGCGCTCGATTCCCCGAGCGGTACGGCCTTTTCGACCTGCATAGGGATTCACTCCGCCCTCGACGGCAGCAACGGCAGACGCCGTATGGATCCGAAGGGCCCGGACGGTGAGTGGTGCCGGGCGCGGGGTCTCAGACACATCCAAGAGCGCGATACGCCTCTCGGGTCGTGGCAGCGACCCTTTTCCAGGTGCGTTCACGCGCCACCAGCGCGTGGGCGGATGCTCCCCATTCATGCCGCCGTTTTCGACTGTAGAGCAATACTTCGAGAGCTTCTGCCCAAGCCTGCGGAGATTCCGGCTGGATCAGCCGCCCGTTCACTTCGTCTTGCACCAGTTCTCGCAGGGCTGTGACATCACTGGCCACCACGGGAAGACCGCTCGCCATCGCTTCGACCGGCTTGAGCGGGGTGACCAGATGGCAGACCCGTTCGTCGGTGCGCGGCACCGCGAAGACATCCAGAACCGCGTGGTAGGCGCGCACTTGGCGGTGCGGCACGCGGCCGGTGAACAGGGCGGCGCCGGCGCCAAGACCGAGCCGTTCGGCCAGCGCCTGGAGCCTGCCGCGCTCGGGCCCGTCGCCGACGATCAGCAGCCGCAGCGGGACACCCCGACGGCGCAGTTCGGCACCCGCATGGAGCAATGTGGAGATTCCCTCGTGTGGAGTAAGGCTGCTCACGGTGCCCACCACGAAGTCGTCCGCCGCGATGCCGAGCCGGGCGCGCACTTCCGCCCCGTCCGGCGGCGGGGCGAGGAAGGCGTCGTCCACCGCGTTGGGCACGATCAGGACCCGCTCCTCGGGCACCCCGCGGCCCACGATCTCGGCCTTCATCGCCGCGCCCAGCGTCAGCACCAGATCGGCCCCGCGCATGCAGTACGTCTCCAGAGCGCGCCGGGAGCGGTACGACGGGTCGTCCGCACTGCGGCCGGGCGCCTGGGTCAGCCAGGTCTCCTCCAGGAAGCCCCGCACCTCGTACACCACCGGCAGCCCGTAGGTCTCCCGCAGGGCCAGCGCCACCCGCCCGTTGCCGTGGTCGGTGGCCGCGTGCAGCACCGCCGGCCGCAGCCGCTCCACCAGCCGTCCGGCCAGCTCGGCGTTGCGGGCGAGGACCGCCCCCTGGCCGTAGGGCAGCCCGTACGGCAGCAGCCGGTGCTGCGGCACCCCGTTCACGATCTGCAACGGGCGGGCGTCCAGGACGCCCTGCGCCACCGGGAACCCGATGCGGGTCACCACGTGCGGATCGAGCCCGGCGGCCCGCTGGGCCTCGGCGAGGGCCTGGGTGCGCACGGTGTAGCCGGCGTGTTTGAACGGCAGCCCGTTGGTGACCAGATGGAGCACCCGGCCCGGCTCGGGCCGCACCGCCCGCCCGGCGGGCGCCGCGACCCGGGCGGCGGACGGGACGGCGGTGGGCCCGGCCGTACGGGCCCGGGCGGCGAGCCGTCTCTCGACGGGTTTCAGCCCGCGCCGCACCCGCTCCGGCAGCAGCCGTACACCGAGCAGCGCGGCCCGGGCCGGGTCGTGCCGCAACTCGCCCCAGGCGACGGATGCGGCCAAGCTGAGTGCACGGGGAATCCGAAGAACACGGCGCGGCAGGCGAAGAGACAGACGTCGGGCCATGTCGCCACGGTAGGCCGACAGAGCGGAGAACGTACGACATGAACGGCCGCGTACTCCATGTCGTAGGGACCAGGCCGAACTTCGTGAAGGCCGCGCCCGTCGTCGCCGCCCTGCGCGCGACCGGGCACGACCAGGTCCTGGTGCACACCGGTCAGCACTACGACGAACGGATGTCGCACATCTTCTTCCGGGAGCTGGGCCTGCCCGCCCCGGACACCGACCTCGGCGTCGGCTCCGGCAGTCACGCCCGCCAGACCGCCGACCTGCTGGTGGCCCTGGAGGGCGAGCTGCTCGCCCGCGCCCCGGCCCTGGTCGTCGTCTACGGCGACGTGAACTCCACCCTGGCCGCGGCCCTGGTCGCCGCCAAGCTGGGCATCCCGGTGGCCCATGTCGAGGCGGGGCTGCGCAGCTTCGACATGGCGATGCCGGAGGAGGTCAACCGGCGCCTGGTCGACCAGCTCGCCGAGCTGCTCTTCGTGACCAGCCCGGAAGCCGTCGGACACCTCGCCCGCGAGGGCGTCGACCCGGGCCGGGTGCACTTCGTCGGCAACCCCATGATCGACACCCTGCTCACCCATCTGGAGCATTTCGACCCGGCCGCCGCCCGCGCCGCCCACGCGCTGCCCGAGCGGTACGGCGTGGTCACCCTGCACCGCCCGGCCAACGTCGACGACCCCGAGGCCGCCGCGGCCGCCGCCCGCGCCCTCACCGAGGCCGCCGGCCACCTCGACCTCGCCGTCCCCCTGCACCCGCGCGGCCGGGAGGCGCTGCGCAAGGCGGGCCTCGCCGACGCGCCCGGCATCCATCTCCTCGAACCGCTCGGCTACGTCGAGTTCATGGGCCTGGTCCGCGGGGCCGCCGCCGTGATCACCGACTCGGGCGGCGTCCAGGAGGAGACCACCGTGCTCGGCGTGCCCTGCCTGACGCTGCGCACCACGACCGAACGCCCGGTCACCGTCACCCACGGCACCAACCGCCTGGTCCGGCACAGTGAACTGGTGCCCGCCCTGCGCAAGGTCCTCGACGGGCAGACGGCGGCCGACCCCGAGGGACCACCGCTGTGGGACGGCAAGGCCGGCCCCCGGATCGCCCGCGTGCTCACCGAGTGGCTGGAGCGCCATGACTGACGCCACCCGTACCTACCCCGAAGCCCCCCTCACCTACTGGGACACCCGGCACCGTGAACGCGACGACCTCGCCTCCGGCGGCCACATCGGCCTGGACCGGCCCGGCAACGAGATCTTCTACGCGATCCGGCTCGGCCAGCTCCTCACCCTGATCGGCGACCTGTCCAGCCCCGCCTCCCCGCTGTTCGTCCTCGACGCGGGCTGCGGCAAGGGGCACTTCGCCCGTTCCCTCGCCCGCTGCGGCCACCACGTCGACGCCTTCGACGCCAGCGAGGCGGCCGTCACCCACGCCCGGACCGAGGGCGGCGGCCCCCGTTACGCCGTCGCCGGCCTCGACGAGTGGCGCAGTCCCTGGCTCTACGACGTGGTGCTCTGCGTGGACGTCCTCTTCCACCTCCTGGACGACGCACAGTGGGCGGCGAGCCTGCGCAACCTCGCCTCACTCGTCCGGATCACCGGCCGGCTGATCGTCACCGACGAGAACACCCACGAACCCGTCCCGCGCGGCGACTACATCGTGCACCGGCCGCTCACCGCCTACCGCAAGGAGCTCGATCCCCTGGGCCTGAGCCACACCCTCTTCCGGCCCTACGGCTTCCGCGAGAACCGGGTCGGCTTCCATGTCTTCACGAGGACCCGCTGATGCGCCTGACCGATCTGCTCCACCCGCACCTGGACGACGTGACCTCGGTCGTGGACGCGACGAGCGGCGGCCTGCGTCTGGACCCCTATCTGCACCTGCCGCCCGGCGTCGAGCTACGGCGGCACGAGGAACCCGTCGGCGCGGGGGAGCTGCTGCTCCTCTGCTACGGCCCCGACCTCGCCGTGCACGGCGGCGAGGCGGACTGCCTCGCCGCACTGGAACGGATGCGGCCCGGCGGCCGCGGTCTGATCGTCTTCGGCCACCCCGGCACCGACCTGCCCTACCACCGGCTCCTCGACGCCCTGGTGGCACACCGCTGCCAGGTGCTGCACGCGGCCTCGCTCGGCTACACCCACCTGCACTCCGGTGCGGTGTTCGCGTGCACCGAGGAACTCCTGCCGCCGCACGACTGGTTCGGCCACCCGCTGCCCGCCGACGGCTTCGCCACCGCCCTCAGGATCGCCGACGAGTACGTCCTCGCCGACTTCGTCTCCCGCTCCCAGCGGGCCCGCCTGATCGACCTGGAGCGGGCCGCCGAGGAGACCGCCCGCGCCCTGGAGACCGCCCGCGAGGACGGCCTCGCCGAACGGCTCGCCGCCGCCGTGCGGGACAAGGACCAGCTCTCCTCCGCGCTGCGCCGGGCCCGCGAGCGGACCGGCGTGCTGGAGGCGCGGGTGTCCATGCTGGAGGGCTCCACCTCGCTGCGGGTCGGCAAGGCACTGGTGTCGGCGGCCCGGTCGCCGAAGCGCCGCGCGGCCCGGCTGCCGGGCGAGCTGTACGGGCTGTGGCGGCAGCGGAAGGTCAAGGGCCGTCCCGCCGGCTCCCGGACCCCGGCCGCCGTCCCCGCGCCGGAGCCGCAGGCCGACGACCGCTTCCACCTCTCCCACCGCGCCCTGTCCGTGGCGCCCCGCGACCGGCTGGTGATCACCGGCGTGCTCACCGACCGCACCGCCCAGGACTTCGCGGCGGACGCGGTGGTCAGCCGGGTGCTGCCGCACGACGGACGGCTGCTGGTCGAGCGCACCGACCCGGACGTCTTCCTCGTCCAGCTGAGCGCGTGCGCGGCCCAGGAAGGTCCCTGGTCGCTCACCGGCACCGGACTCGCCCCCGACCTGGACCGGCGCCTCGCCGAACTGGTCTCCCGGGCCAGGGGGCTGGGCCGTACCGCCGTGCTGTGGCGGGACGGCCCGGCGTCGTCCGCCCCGGGCCTGTCCCTGCTGCCCTGGGACACCGTCCTCGACGGCGACACCGGGACGGCGCTCTTCCGCCTCGACCCGGTCACCGACGGCCGGGACCGGCTCCGGGACGTCTTCGTGCAGGACAGCACCCGCATCCGGCTGGCCCGGCTCGCCGCCCTCACCGGCGGCCCCGACCCGCTCGCCGAACGCCGGATCGCCGTCCTCGCCGCGCCCCGGGACGCCACCGACGTGGCCCGGCTCGTCGCCCAGGCGCTCGGCCAGCTGCATCGGCCGGCCGAGGTGATCGTCGCCGACCCGGCGGGCCTCGCCCTCGACGAACTCACCGCCGCCTCGGTCGCCGTGCACGCCGGACCGCCCACCGCACCCTGGGTCGCCGACTGGCGGGACCTGACCGAGGACCGCCCGGACACCCTCCTCCTCGACCTGCTCTGCGCCCAGGAGTTCTCGGGCGCCGACGCGGTCGGCCACACCCCCGCCGCCGACGACTACGCCTTCGTACCGGCCCTGAAGCCGCTGCTCGTGCGCCGGTCCCTCCTCGACACCGGTACCCCGCCGGACAGTTGGTCGCGCGCCGGGCACCGCCTGTTCGCCGTGCGTGGAAAGGAACCGTCATGACCCGCACCCTCCGGGCGCTCGTCTACGGCGACGTGGACCTCAACCTCATCGACGGCTCCGCCGTCTGGGCCCAGTCGACGGTCCAGGCACTGTCCCGCGCGGGCTGCCGGACCCGCCTCGTCCTCAAAGCCCCGGTCGAGACGGGCCGGTTGACCGACCCCCTCGCAGGGCTGCCCGGGGTCACCGTGGTCCGCCCGTACGAGGAACACCTCGTCCCCGGCCAGGGCGCGCACCCCCTCTCGCCGTTCCAGGCCTCGCAGCTGCTCGCCCGGCTGGACGCGGAGGAGCCCTGCGACCTGCTGGTGCTGCGCGGCCGCAGGCTGGTCAAGCAGATCGTCGGCGACGGCGCCTTCGACGGCCGGATCTGGGCCTACCTCACCGACATCCCGCAGTCCCCGGCCGACATGACCGAGGAGGCCCGCGCCGACCTCGCCCGCATCGCCACCGCCTCCCGGCAACTCCTCTGCCAGACCGAGGAGTTGCGCTGCTTCCTGGAGGCCTGGGTGCCGGAGGCCTGCGGCCGGTCCGTGCTCTGCCCGCCCGCGGTGCCCGAGCCCGGCTTCCCGGTCCCGGCCCGGAACGGCCTGCACGATCCGGTACGCCTCGTCTACACCGGCAAGTTCGCGCCCCGCTGGAACACCCTGCCCATGACCCGGCTGCCCGCGATGCTCGCCGAGCGCGGCATCAAGACCGAACTGCACGCCGTCGGCGACAAGATCCACAAGGATCCGGGCCACCCCGGCTTCGACACCGCCATGGCCGAGGCGCTGCGCACCACCCCCGAGGTCGTCCACCACGGCGGCGTGCCGCGCGAGGAGGCCATGCGCCTCGCCGCCGACTGCGACCTCGGCCTCGGCTGGCGCGACGCCTCCCTCGACGCCAGCCTCGAACTCTCCACCAAGGTCCTGGAGTTCGGCTCCCTCGGCCTGCCCGTCGTACTCAACCGCACCCCCGCCCACGAGGCCCTGCTCGGCGCCGACTACCCCCTGTTCGTACCGGGCACCGCCACCCTCGCGGACGCGGCGGACGCCGTCTCCCTCGCCGTACGCGACACGGCCGCCCGGCATCTCGCCGCCGACCGGTGTGCGGCGGCCGCCCGGGAGTACACCATGGAGGCCGCGGCGGCCCGCTGGCGCGGCCACCTCGACCGCGCCTTCCCCGCGGCACCCGCTGCCGTCGCCACCCGGGCCCGCCCACTGCGGGTCGGCGTCGCCGGCCACGACCTGAAGTTCCTCACCCGCCTCCTCGACCACCTGCGCGCGCTGCCCGGCCTCGACGTCCGGATCGACGCCTGGCCCGCGCTCGCCCGGCACGACGCGGCCGCCGGCCGCGAACTCGCCGCCTGGGCCGACGTGGTGGTCGTCGAGTGGTGCGGTCCGGCGGCCATCTGGTACAGCCGCCACAAGCGGCGCGGCAGCCGGCTGATCGTGCGCCTGCACCGCTTCGAACTCGACGCCGGATACCCGCGCCAGGTCGACATCGACGCCGTCGACCGGGTGGTGTGCGTCAGCCCGCACTACGCCCGCGCCACTCGGGACCGCACCGGCTGGCCCGCCGCGAAGATCACCACGATCGGCAACTGGGTCGACGTCGACCAGCTCGACCGGCCCAAGGCGCCCGGCGCCCGCCACCGCCTCGGCATGATCGGCATCGCGCCCAGCCGCAAACGCCTCGACCTCGGCCTCGACGTCCTCGAAGCACTGCGCGCCCGCGACCGGCGCTGGCACCTCTCGGTCAAGTCCAAGCCGCCGTGGGAGTACTGGTGGATCTGGAACAAGCCCGAGGAACGCGAGCACTACGACGCGATCCTGCGCCGCATGCAGACCTCACCGCTCCTCGAAGGGGCGGTCGTCTTCGACCAGTTCGGCCCCGACGTCCCCAACTGGCTGCGCCGCATCGGCCATGTGCTCTCCACCAGCGACGACGAGAGCTTCCACCTCTCCCCGGCCGAGGGCATGGCCTCCGGCGCCGTACCCGCGCTGCTGCCGTGGCCGGGCGCGGACGAGATCTACGACCGGCGCTGGATCCACGACACCCCGCAGGCGATGGCCGACGCGATCGCCGGCCTCGCCGAGCAGGAGGACTGGCAGTCCGCCGGGGCCGCGGCCCGCGAACAGGTGCGGGAGGGGTTCTCCCTGGAGCGGGTGGCGAAGGACTGGACGGAGCTGCTGGTGTCCGGCTGAGGAGCCCCGCGCCGTGGAAGGCCTCGGCGGGAAGAGGCCCGCTGCCCGTCCTGGTCGTAAAAACCCGTTGGCGGACCACGGCGACCGCTGCTACTTTTCCGGAGGCCGTGCGAGAGAACGAGGAGGTGGTACCCGTGAACGCAGTATCGACATGGGTGCTCCCCTCCGGGGTCACGGTCGGACGCTAGGTCGTCCGGGAGCGCCGCTCTGAGCACTCCCGAAAGGCACGACCATGCAGTTCACTTCCGAGCAGCGCCTCGACGACGGCGTCCTCGAACGCGAATTCATCCTCGGCGAGATCCCCGGCACCCTGTGGACGCCTGGATCCGCCGCCGCACCGGCCCCGCTGATCCTGATGGCCCACAACAACGGCCTGCCCAAGAGCCAGGCCCGGCTGGTGGCCCGGGGCCGGCACACCGCGGCGTACGGCTACGCGGTGGCCACCATCGACGCCGCCGAGTGCGGTGACCGGCCCCGTTCCGCCGCCGCCGAGCAGGCCCGCGCCGACCTCCGCCGGGCGATGCAGGCCGGCGAGCCGGTCGCCGAGATCTTCGAGTCCCTCGTCGGCCCGCTGGTCGAAAAGGCCGTTCCGGAATGGCGCACCACCCTGGACGCACTCCTCGCGCTGCCCGGGATCGGCGGCCCGGTCGGGTACTCGGGGTGGATGGCCCTCGGCATCCGGCTCGCGGCGGTCGAGCCGCGCATCGCCGCCGCCGGCTTCTTCGCCGGGGGTTACGTGCCCCGCGCTCAGCGCGAGGAGGCCCGGCAGGTCACCGTGCCGCTGCTGATGCTGCTGCAGTGGGACGACGAAGGGAACCCCCGGCAGCGGGCCCTGGACCTGTTCGACGCCTTCGGCACCAAGGAGAAGACCCTGCACGCCAATCTGGGCGGGCACACCGGCACCCCGTGGTTCGAGGGGGAGGACGCGAGCCGGTTCTTCGGCCGGCACCTGAAGTGAGACCGGGCCGTCAGGCCGGCATCGGACGGTAGGCGGCGTCGGCCGGGTTGCCGCTCATCGAGGACAGGATCCGTCCCTCCTCGATGAGCGGTGGCCGGCAGCCGCACGACCGCCCCGATCGCGGCGGTCCGCGTGGCGTCAGGCCGCCGACTCCTGCCGGCCGGCCGGCTCGGGCAGCAGGCGGGCGCTGAGGCGGTCGGGGCTCGGCCAGCGGACGTCGTAGGCCCAGCCGAGCTTCTCGAAGATCCGGATCAGACGTGCCGACGGGTCGATCTGGCCCGGCAGCACACCGTGGCGCGCGCCGGTGGGGTCGGCGTGATGCGAGTTGTGCCAGCTCTCGCCGAAGGACAGCACAGCGAGCGGCCAGAAGTTGGTGGCCTTGTCCCGGCTGGCGAACGGGCGCCTGCCCGCGACGTGGCAGACCGAGTTCACCGACCAGGTGACGTGGTGCAGCAGCGCCATCCGCATCACGCCGGCCCAGAAGAACCCGGTCAGCGCGCCGGCCCAGGTGCCGGTGACGAGCCCGCCGACCAGGGCGGGGGCCAGGAGCGAGACGACGGTCAGCGGCCCGAAGAGCCGGCCGATGAGCCGCAGGTCGCGGTCGGCGTCGATGTCGGGCGCGAACCTGGCCCGGTTGCTCAGCTCGCGCTTGAGCATCCAGCCGATGTGCGCGTGGAGCAGCCCCTTGAGCAGCGCGCGCGTGTCGGTCCCGAAGCGCCACGGCGAGTGCGGGTCGCCCTCGCGGTCGGCGAAGGCGTGGTGGCGGCGGTGGTTCGCCACCCACTGCACCGGTGAGCCCTCGACCCCCAGCGAACCCGCGACCGCCAGCGCGATGCGCAGACCCCGCTTCGCCTTGAACGAGCGGTGCGTGAAGAGGCGGTGATAGCCGACCGTGAGGCCGAAGCCGGACACGAGGTAGGCGACCACGGCCATGGTGACGTCCAGCGCCGACAGGCCCCGTCCCCACAGCAGTGGCACCGCGACGACCAGGCAGATCAGCGGGCCGACCACGAAGATCCACATCGCGACGCCCGCCGCGGCGTTCTGTGGGGCGTCCAGGAGCGGCTTGACTCCGGACGCCGTGTCGGCGTCGCCTTCGGTGACGGTCTGTTCAGAACGGTCAGCAGTGCTCGGGCTCATCGGTTCCCCGCCGTTGCTCAAGGATGTCGGACACGGTGCCGCCTACGGCACACGTTCCCACCCAACGGCATCCCCGCAGGTCATCGCTCATGTCCAGGGTGTGAACGGCGTGGGACCAAATCTCCTTCAGGGATGACGGCGACGGTCCGCCCGGGCGCCGGCCCGGGCGGACGTGTGCTCTGGCTTCCCGGCCGCGGGCTCAGGCCGTCACGGTCTCCGGCCGGGACGCCTCGCGGGGGGTGCGGGACCCGAGGTCCTCCGTGGCCACCGTGTGGGTCTCGCGGGCGGACAGCGCGGCGATCACCGGCGGCACGCACAGCGCGGCCGTGAACAGCGCCACCCCCGACCAGTCGTCGCCGCCCGGACCCGCGATCTGCGCCGCGAAGGTCACCGCGAACCCGGCGACGGCGAACCCGATCTGGGTTCCGATGGCCATGCCCGACAGCCGTACCCGGGTCGAGAACATCTCGCCGTAGAAGGACGGCCAGACGCCGTTCGCCGCGCTGTAGACGACGCCGAAGGCGACGATCCCGAGGAGCATGACCAGCGGGTACGAGCCGGTGGAGATCGCCCACAGGTAGCCGAACATCGCCACCGCGCTGCCCACCGCGCCGATCAGGTACACCGGCCGCCGGCCGATCCGGTCCGACAGCGTCGCCCATGCCGGGATCGCGCCCAGCGCCACCAGGTTCGCCAGCGCACCCACCCACAGCATCGACGTCTTCGACATCCCGACCGAGTCGCTCGTCGCGTACGCCAGCGCCCACACCGTGAAGATCGTGCTCACCGAGGCGATCAGCGCGCCCCCGATCACCCGCAGCACGTCCGCCCAGTGGTACCGCAACAGCGTCACCAGCGGCAGCCGGACGACACCCTCGGTCGCCGCCTGCGCGGCGAAGGCCGGGGTCTCCTGGAGTTTGCGCCGGATGAACCAGCCGACCACGGCCACCAGGACACTCAGCCAGAACGGCACCCGCCAGCCCCAGGACATCAGCTGGTCCTCGGGCAGTTGGGAGACCGCGATGAAGACCAGGGTGGCGATCAGCTGACCGCCCTGGGTGCCGCCGAGCGTGAAGCTGGTGAAGAAGCCGCGCCGGTTCGGCGGCGCGTGTTCGAGGCTCATGGAACTCGCGCTGGCCTGCTCGCCCGCCGCCGAGATGCCCTGCAGCACCCGGCACAGCACCAGCAGCACCGGCGCCAGGCCGCCCACCTGGGCGCGGGTCGGCAGACAGCCGATCAGGAAGGTCGACAGACCCATCAGCAGCAGCGTGAAGACCATGATCTTCTTGCGGCCGATCCGGTCCCCGAAGTGCCCGAGGAACAGCGCGCCGACCGGGCGGGCCGCGTACGCCACCCCGAACGTGGCCAGCGAGAGCAGGGTCGCGTTGGCCGGGTCCGACTGGTCGAAGAAGACCTTCGGGAAGATCAGCGCGGCCGCGCTGCCGTAGATGAAGAAGTCGTAGTACTCCAGGGCGCTGCCGATCCAGGCGGCCAGGGCGGCCTTCTTCGGCTGGCCACCGGGTGGTACGGCGGTGGCGGCGGACTGGGCGGGGACGGACACGGCGGTGCTCCTTCGGGAAACTCCGACGTAAGCGGAGTGAGCGGCGGGGGAGGAGGCCGGTTCCCAGGGATGACGGGGTCGGCGGACCAGGGGCCGAGTGCTAATTAACCCACTGGATAGTTAGTTGCGATGGGTACGGATGTTGCGCTCGCGTTTCCCCGGTGTCAAGAGGTCGTGCCGGTCCCGTTCGGTCCCGTCGGGTGTTCGCCGCCCGGCGCGGTCAGTCCGCCGCGCGCTCCGCGGTGAGGTAGGCGATCACCATGTCGCCGAGCATGGCCCGGTAGTGCGCGCGCTGCGCCGGGTCCACCAGGTCGCGGCCGAAGAGGGCGCCGAAGGTGGCCCGGTTCGCCACCCGGAAGAAGCAGAAGGAGCTGATCAACGCGTGCAGGTCGACGGCGTCGACGTCGGCCGTGAACAGGCCGGACTCCTGCCCGGCGGCCAGGATCCGGCGGATCACCTCAAGTGCCGGCGAGCCGATCCTGCCCAGCTTCTCGGAGGCCGCGATGTGCTCGGCGCCGTGGATGTTCTCGATGCTGACCAGACGGATGAAGTCCGGGTGCTGCTCGTGGTGGTCGAAGGTCAGCTCGGCGAGCCGGCGGATCGCCGCGACCGGGTCCAGGTGCTCGACGTCCAGCTGCTGCTCGGCCTCGCGGATCACGCCGTACGCGCGCTCCAGGACCGCCGTGAACAGCTGCTCCTTGCCGCCGAAGTAGTAGTAGATCATCCGCTTCGTGGTGCGGGTGCGGGCCGCGATCTCGTCGACGCGGGCCCCGTCGTAGCCGGCCCGGGCGAACTCCTGGGTGGCCACGTCGAGGATCTCGGCCTGGGTGCGGGCGGCGTCACGGAGCCGCCCGTTGGTCTGTGCCGGTTCGTCGACGCTGGTCATCGGGTTCCTATCGGGTTCCTTCGCGGGGGAGGCCGGTGCGGAGATTCTAGAAGCCCGGACCGGAGGTGTTGCCGGCGAGGTCTTCCCCTGCGGTCGCCTTCGGTGTTATAGGTAACGTACTAGTTCGTACATTAGCGTTTGCGATGCCGCTCTGGAGGGCCACGTGGCCAAGGACTCGTATCTCGTCGGACTGATCGGTGCCGGCATCGGCCCGTCGCTCAGCCCCGCCCTGCACGAGCGCGAGGCCGACCGGCAGGGGCTGCGGTACCTGTACCGGCTGATCGACATCGACGTGGTCGGCGTTCCGCCGGAGGCCGTGGGGGAGCTGGTGCGGGCGGCACGTGATCTCGGCTTCGACGGGCTGAACATCACGCACCCCTGCAAGCAACTGGTCATCGAGCACCTCGACGCCCTCTCCCCGCAGGCCGAGGCGCTCGGCGCGGTCAACACGGTGGTCTTCGAGGCCGACGGGAGGGCCGTCGGCCACAACACGGACGTGACCGGGTTCGCGGCGTCGTTCGCACGCGGGCTGCGGGACGCTCCGCTGGAGAGCGTCGTACAGCTCGGTGCCGGGGGCGCCGGGGCCGCCGTCGCGCATGCGACGCTCACGTTGGGGGCCGAGCGGGTCACGCTCGTGGACGCGCTCGCCGACCGGGCCGTCGATCTTGCGGGTTCCCTGAACCGGTACTTCGGCGCGGGGCGCGCAGTGGCAGGAACGCCGGACCAGTTGGCGGAACTGCTGGCGGACGCCGACGGGTTGGTGCATGCCACGCCGACGGGGATGGCCGCGCATCCGGGGCTGCCGTTGCCCGCGGAGTTGCTGCGGCCCGAGTTGTGGGTGGCCGAGGTGGTGTATCGGCCGTTGGAGACGGAACTGGTGCGGACCGCACGGGCGTTGGGGTGTGCGGTGCTCGACGGGGGTGGGATGGCGGTGTTTCAGGCCGTGGATGCGTTTCGGTTGTTCACGGGGAGGGAGGCCGACAGCGTCCGGATGCTTGCGGACATCGGGGAGTTGGCCGGGTTCGTGGAGCGGAATGTTGTGTGACCTGTGCGGGGCCGTTGTGGCTGGTCGCGCAGTTCCTCCCCCAGCCTTCGGCCGGGGGTACCCCCAGCGCCCCTGAAAACAGGGACGCTGCACATCCCCAAGGAAGAAGGCAATGCGTACTTCCATCGCGACTGTCTCGCTCAGCGGGTCTCTCACCGAGAAGCTCACCGCCGCCTCCCGCGCCGGGTTCGACGGGGTGGAGATTTTTGAGAACGACCTGCTCGCCAGCCCGCTCCCGCCCCGCGAGATACGGGCTCGGTGCGCCGATCTCGGGCTGACCATCGATCTCTATCAGCCCCTGCGGGACATCGAAGCCGTCCCCGCCGACGAGTTCGCGCGCAACCTCCGCCGCGCCCGGCACAAGTTCGAGCTGATGCGCGAGCTGGGCGCCGGCACCGTCCTCGTCTGTTCCTCCGTCTCCCCGCTCGGGATCGACGACGACGATCTCGCAGCGGAGCAGCTCTCCCGACTGGCAGCGCTCGCGCAGGACTTCGGCATCCGTGTCGCCTACGAGGCGCTCGCCTGGGGGCGGCATGTGAGTACGTACGACCACGCGTGGCGGATCGTAGAGGCGGCCGGGCATCCGGCGCTGGGGACCTGCCTCGACAGCTTCCACATCCTCTCCCGCGGATCCGATCCCAAGGGTATCGAGGACATCCCCGGTGAGAAGATCTTCTTCCTCCAGCTTGCCGATGCCCCGCTGCTCGCGATGGACGTGCTCCAGTGGAGCCGGCACTACCGGTGCTTCCCGGGGCAGGGCGGGTTCGACGTCGCCGGGCTCGTGCGGCACGTGCTGCGCGCGGGGTACGACGGGCCGCTCTCCCTGGAGGTCTTCAACGACGTCTTCCGGCAGGCGGAGGCCGGGCCGACCGCCGTCGACGCGCGCCGTTCGCTGCTGGTGCTCCAGGAGGCCGTCGGGGTGGGGGAGTTGCCCGCGCCGGTCGTGCCGACGGGGGTCGCGTTCGCCGAACTCGTCACGCCGGACGCCGAACCGGTCTCGGCGCTGCTCGGTGCCCTGGGCTTCGCCCGGACCGCGCGTCATCGGAGCAAGCCGGTCGATCTGTGGGAGCAGGGCGAGGCCCGGATCCTGGTCAACACCGGTCCCGCCGCCCGCCGCGACGGCACCGGGCTCGCCGCGATCGGCCTGGAGTCACCGGACCCGCGGGCCGCCGCCCGCCGCGCCGAGGCCCTGCTCGCCCCCGTGCTGCCCCGCCGCCGCGCCCCCGAGGACGCCCCACTCGACGCGGTCGCCGCCCCGGACGGCACCGAACTGTTCTTCTGCGCCACCGGTCGCGATCCCGAACTCCCATGGTGGCGGGCCGACTTCGCCGAGGTGCCGCACGAGCCGGTGCCGGGCCCGGCGCACCTCGACCACCTCGCGCTCACCCAGCCCTGGCACCAGTTCGACGAGGCGACCCTCTTCCACCGCAGCGTCCTCGGCCTGCACGCCCAGGAGAGCGTCGACGTCGCCGACCCCTACGGGCTGCTGCGCTCCCGCGCCGTCACCAACGCCGACGGAAGCGTCCGGATCGCCCTCGGGGTCGGCGCCGCCCCGGCCGACGACACCCTGCACGCCCAGCACATCGCCCTGGCCGTCGCGGACGTGGTCGCCGCCGCCCGTGCCTTCCGGGCGGCCGGTGGCGCTCTGCTGCCCATCCCCGCCAACTACCACGACGACCTCGCCGCCCGGTACGCGTTCGCCGACGGCGAGCTGGAGACGTACCGCGACCTCGGCATCCTCTACGACCGGGACGCGGGCGGTGGCTTCCGGCACTGCTACACACGGACGGTCGGACGGGTGTTCTTCGAACTCGTCGACCGGGATCCCGGGTATCGCGGTTACGGCGCCCAGAACGCGCCGGTGCGGCTCGCGGCCCAGCACGCCGGGCGGCCGGCCCGCTGAGCCGGTGCCGGGTGAGCGTGCAGTGAGAGGCCGGTGAGACACCGGCAGGGTTCAGGATTCTTACGGCTTCCACGTCCGATACTCACGAACATCCTGAATGTTCCTTGACATTCCGGATGTGACGTTCGTCGAGATCCAGTCGTCCTAGAGGCCGGAGAAGTCCAGGGCGTTCTGGAAGTCCTGGACACCGGGAGTCCTGGAGGCCGTCCGCGATGCCGAGCCCTGTCAGCGCCGAGCCGCTCGTCCGTGTCGGGGGGCCGCCGCCCTCGCCGGACCGGGCGCGCACCCGTACCCAGCGCTACGAGCGCCCGATCCTCGCCGGCATCGCCGCCGTCGCCGCGCTGCTCTTCTTCTGGGGCATCTGGCACAGCGCGTACCACACCTTCTACGCGAGCGCGGTCCGCAGCATGACCGACAACCCGGTCGCCTTCCTCTACGGCTCCTTCGACCCGGGCAACTCCATCACCCTGGACAAGCTGCCCGGCTTCCTGTGGCCGCAGGCCCTGTCGGCGCTGGTCCTCGGCTTCCACCCCTGGTCCCTGGTGGTCCCGCAGGCCCTGGAGGGCGTGGCGTCGGTGGTCCTGCTCCACGTGGTCGTGAGGCGCTGGGCCGGCGTACCGGCCGGGCTGCTGGCCGCCGCCTTCCTCACGCTCACCCCGGTGACCGTGGGCCTCGGCCGTTCCGTGACCGAGGACGCGCCGTTCGTCCTGCTGTTGCTGCTGGCCGCCGAGGCCACCCAGCGGGCCACCGCCCGCGCCCGGCTGCGCACCCTCGTCCTGGCGGGCGTCTGGGTCGGGGCGGCCTTCCAGTGCAAGATGCTGGAGGCCTGGGCGGTGCTGCCCGCGCTGGCCGTGACCTATCTGGTGGCCGCGCCGGTCACGTTGCGTCGCCGGATCCGGGACCTCGCCGTGTCCGGGGCGGTCATGCTGGCGGTCTCCCTGTCCTGGATGCTGGCCGCCGGCCTCACCCCGGCCGCCGCCCGCCCCTACCTCGACGGCACGACCGACAACTCGCCGATCGCCCTGGTCGTCGGCTACAACTTCCTGACCCGCTTCCAGGCGCTGGGCGTCGACGCGGCCGGCACCGGGAGCATCGTCGCCGACCGGGCACACGGCAGGGCTTCGGTGGGGATGGGGGACAGCGTCTGGAAGATGTTCAGCCCCGGGCTGGCCAGCCAGACGGGCTGGCTGTACCCGCTGGCGGCGCTGGGCCTGGCCGCCGGGCTGGTCACGCTGTGGCGCCGCCGCCCGCGGCGCACCGATCCCTTCGTGGCCGGGTACCTGCTGTGGAGCGTCTGGCTGGTGACGTTCTTCCTGGTCTTCAGCTTCGGCAGCGTGACCGGCCACACCTACTACATGGGCGTGGTGGCGGTCGGCCTGTCGGCCCTGGCCGCCACGGCCGTGACCCGGGTGCGTCGCCGGACCGTCCTGTGCGCGGTCCTCACCGTCAACGTCGGCTGGTGCGCGGCCCTCACCCTGCACTACCCGCGCTTCTTCACCTGGTCGGTCGGTGTCGCCGCGGTCCTGGCCCTGCCCGCGCTGGTCCTCTTCGCCGTCGGTGGGTCACGGCCGCGCAGGACCGCCCTGGCCGTCGCCCTCGCCGCGGTCCTGGTCGTCCCCACGGTCTGGTCCGCGTCCGCGACCTCCCTGCGCTACAACCAGCCCGGCGGGTTCGGCCGGATCGGCCCGGGCAGCATCGCCACCCACAACGGCGCCTCCGCCCTGAACCCGGCCCAACAGCGCGTCCTCGCCTACCTCACCGCCCACCGCGACGGCGCCCGCTACCTGGCCGCCGTGCCCCGCTGGCAGATGGCGGCGCCCTACATCCTCTCGGACAACGCCTCCGTCCTCCCGCTCGGCGGCTTCACCGCCCATGTGCCGTACCCCGCGCCCGGCACCTTCCACCACCTGATCGACACCGGCCGGCTCCACTACGTCCTGCTCTCCGCGGCCGACCTCACCCACCGCGCCCGGGGCGCGAAGACCCCGGGCCGGGCCCTGGTCCGCTGGGCCATCGGCCACTGCTCACCGGTCCATGTCGCGCGCTACACCCTGTACCGCTGCGGGGCCGCCGGGCACGGCCGCTGAGCAGCCCGAAGGCCCCGGACCACGCACGGTCCGGGGCCTTCCAGGGCTGTGCGGATCAGCCGATGTCCGAGAACACGAAGGAGAACTCGGCCGGTCCGGCGTGGAGTTGGTACGGCGGCAGGACGCCCGGGCCGCAGGACTGCGAGCCGATGCCGTGCTGGCCGTGGTCCAGGTTCACCCACACGGTGTCACCCGGGACGAGGTCACTGCGGTGAGTGGCTGCGTCCAGCTGTTCGGTGGTCCAGCGGCGGGCCGTGAACCAGAACTCCGGGTCGCCCTCGATCCGCAGCCCGCCGAGCTCCGCCCAACGGACGTCCGCGCGGGCGCCGTTCTCCTGCGGACGGAGGTACGGCGTCTGCAGCTCGTCCACCGTCGACTGCCAACGGCCCACCACCGAGGCCGTCTTGGTGTCCGGGTACGCCTCGCCCGGCCCGCCGCCGAACCACCGCACCCGGTCGGCTGCCGACAGCCCGAAGCGGACGCCGAGCCGGGGCAGCGGCACCGTCCAGTCGCCGTCGGGGGTCACGGAGACGGCTAGCCGGAGACGGCTGCCGTCGGTGGTCCAGCGGTAGACCGTCACCAGCCCGAACTCCCAGGCCGCGGGCGCCACCCGGGTGCGCACGGTCAGGGCGTCGGCGGCCTGCTCCACCGCGTCCAGCCGGTGCCGCATCCGGTGCAGACCGAACTTCCGCCACAGGGCGCCGTAACGGACGTCGCTCTGCCAGGCGGCACCGTCGTCGTTGTCGGTCGTCGCCCGCCACACGTCCAGCCGGAGTCCGGTCACCGCCACCGAGCCGATGCTCCGCAGCGCCCCGCTGCGCGCGTCGAAGGCGGCCGGGCCGAGGGTGATCGACCCGTCGCCGGACACCGCCGGTCCGGCGGAGGCGGCGAAGGACGGCAACTGCCGCCCCGAGACGGGGAACTGACCCCAGGCGACCACATGCCCCCGCAGTCCCCAGCCGGCGTCGGCCGCCAGCACCGCCCGTACCGTCCACTGCGTCTCGCCGCTGCCGGTGGCGACCGGCGGCTCCGGCAGCTTCACCTCGGCCGACTCACCGGCCGCCAGAGCGGGTACGGCCAACGGGCCCGACTCGACGGTCTCGCCGCCGACCTGGTACGACCACTCGAAGTCCAGCGCGGACAGATCGGCGAAGTCGTACGTGTTGGTGACGCGTACGGTCCCGTCCGTGCCGTCGCCCTCGATCCGGACGGGCTCGATCACCTTCTTGTACTCCACCAGCCCGGGGGAGGGCTCCCGGTCGGGGAAGACCAGCCCGTCGCAGACGAAGTTCCCGTCGTGCAGCTCCTCGCCGAAGTCGCCGCCGTACGCGTAGCCGTAGCGCTCGTCCTCGATGCCGTGGTCGATCCACTCCCAGATGAAGCCGCCCTGGAGCCGGTCGTACGACTCGAAGATCCGCTGGTAGTCGGCGAGGCCACCGGGACCGTTCCCCATCGCGTGCCCGTACTCGCATAGGATGAAGGGGAGTTGACGACGCCGATGGGTACCGCCGTCCAGTTTCCGGCCGATCCGCTCGACCTCGGCGTGGTCGGCGTACATCCGTGAGTAGACGTCCGTGTCCCGGCAGTCGATGTCACCCTCGTAGTGCACGAGCCGCGACGCGTCCCGGCCGTGGATCCACTCGGCCATCGCGGTCAGGCCCCGGCCGGTACCGGCCTCGTTGCCCAGGGACCAGATCACCACCGACGGGTGGTTCTTGTCGCGCTCGACCATCCGGGCGGCCCGGTCGAGCAGCGCCGGGGTCCAGCGGTCGTCGTCGACCGGGTTGTCCCGCCAGGCCTGCTCGGTGAAGCCGTGGGTCTCCAGGTCGCACTCGTCGATCACCCACAGGCCGTACTCGTCGCACAGGTCGAGGAAGGCCGGGTGCGGCGGGTAGTGGGAGGTGCGGACCGCGTTGATGTTGTGCCGCTTCATCAGCAGCACGTCCGCGCGCATGGTCTCCAGGTCGAGCGCCCGGCCCTGCTCGGGGTGCCACTCGTGCCGGTTGACGCCCTTGAAGAGGAGAGGCCGCCCATTGACCTTGATCAGCCCGTCTTCGAGGACGACGGTCCGGAAGCCGATCCGCAACGGCACCCGCTCGCCCTCGGTGGCCAGCACCCCGTCGTACAGCCTCGGGGTCTCGGCCGTCCACGCCTCGACCGGGACGGTGACCGGCTCGCCGGTGGCGACGTCGACGCCCAGCTCCGGCACGGTGACCCTGCCGTCCACGTCGGAGTCGACGCGCAGCGTGCCCGTGCCGCCGACGTGGTCGTAGGAGGCGTGCACGAAGAAGTCGAGGGCGCTCCCGGCCGGGCGGTGCAGCAGGGTCACGTCCCGGAAGATGCCGGGCAGCCACCACTGGTCCTGGTCCTCCAGATACGAGCCCGCCGACCACTGGTGCACGCGAACGGCCAGCACGTTGCCGGCCGGCTTCAGCAGATGTCCGACGGCGAACTCGTGCGGCAGCCGGGAGCCCTTGAACTCGCCGATGTCCGTGCCGTTCAGCCACACCCGGGCGCAGGACTCGACGCCGTCGAAGCGCAGGAGCGTCCCGCCGTCCGCCGGGTCCCAGCCCTCGGGCAGGTCGAAGAACCGCAGGTGGTCACCGGTGGGGTTCTCGGTCGGGACCCTGGGCGGGTCGACCGGGAACGGGTAGAGGTGGTTCGTGTAGATCGGCGCGCCGTGCCCCTGGAGCACCCAGTGCCCCGGGACCGAGACCTCCGCCCAGCCGTCGGCGTCGTGTCCCGGCTCGGCGAACGAGTCGTCCTCGGCGTCGGCCGTGGACGACAGCCGGAAGCGCCACCTGCCGTTCAGGGAGAGGGACCTGGCGTCCGAGGCGGGATACCAGGCGCGGGGTGGCAGGGCCCCGGAGCCCGGTGAGACGTCCTCGACGTAGTCGACAGCCGTGGCAGAGCGGAAAGACATCGGTCTCCAGGTCTTTCGAGGTGTGTGCGAGGTGGGTCAGCCCTTGATGCCGGTCTGCGCGATCCCCTGGACCAGCCAGCGCTGGAGGAAGAGGAAGACGAACACCAGGGGCAGGATGGAGATGGCGGTGGCCATGAAGATCAGGTGGAAGTTGACGGTCTGGTTGGTCATGAAGGAGGAGAGCGCGATCTGAACGGTCCAGGAGCTCGGGTCCTGGCCGATGACCAGCGGCCACAGGAAGGAGTTCCAGGCGCTGATGAAGGTGATCGTGGCGATCGCCGCGAAGAAGTTCAGCGAGTTGGGTACGACGATCCGCCAGTACGCGCCCCAGTAGCCGAGCCCGTCCACGCGTGCCGCCTCCTCCAGCTCCTTCGGGAATCCGAGGAAGTACTGCCGGAAAAGGAAGCAGGTGAAACCACTGAACAGGCCCGGGATGATGAGACCGCGGTAGGTGTCCACCCAGCCGAGTGACGAGACCAGCACGAAGCTGGGCACGAAGGTGACGGCCGTGGGGACCATCAGGGTCGCCAGGACCGCGTAGAAGACCTTGTTGGCGTGCTTGTACGGGATGCGTGCCAGGCCGTAGCCGGCCAGGGAGCACACCAGGAGCGTGCCGCCCGTGGTCAGGACGGCGACGACCAGCGAGTTCACCATGGAGCGGCCGAACTCGACCGTGGGGTCGTCGAACAGCTCGGAGATGTTGCCCCACTGGAAGGAGGGCAGCAGCTTCCAGTTCTCGCCCGTGATCTCCAGGTCAGTGGAGAGGGCGTTGCGGACGATCAGGTAGAAGGGGATCAGGAAGAGCAGGGCGGCGATGCCGACGGCGACGTACAGCCCGGTGTTTCCGAGGACGCCTTCGCCCTTCCTGCGCCGCTTGCCGGCCTGCGGTGCGGTGGTGGTCACTTGGACTCGTCCCCCCTTCCGAATCCCATGAACTTGCCCTGGACCAGGGTGACGAGGCAGATGAGCAGCGACAGGATGACGGCGCCGGCGCTGCCCGCGCCGTAGTCCTGGCTGGTGCCGAGGGCGGTCTTGTAGAGCTCCATCAGCGGTGTCTGCGCCCAGGTCGCCTTCTGTCCGACGATGTTGAAGAACTCGTCGAACGCCTGGTAGGCGGCGATGAGCAGCAGCAGGATCACCGCGGTCGAGGTGGCGCGCAGCTGGGGCAGCGTGATGTACCGGAAGGTCTGCCAGCCTCGCTTGGCGCCGTCGATGGCGGCGGCCTCGTACAGCTCGGCCGGGATGTTCTGGAGCGCCGCCAGGAACAGGATCATGTAGAAGCCCGACTGGATCCACAGCCGCAGGGTCACGATGACCAGCCAGTACCAGGGCGGAGTGGGGTTGGACATCCATGCGACGGTGTCGGCGCCGAACCAGCCGATGACCGTGTTCGCGAGTCCGAAGCGGACACCGCTGAAGATGGACATCTTCCAGATCAGGGCGGCGGCCACGTACGAGACGGCGGTCGGCAGGAAGAACACCGACCGGAAGAACGCCCGCATGAACCGCAGCTGGTTCACGAGCAGCGCCAGTCCGAGCGACAGCGCCCAGGTGGTCGGCACGATGAACGCGGCGAACACGGTGAACGTCAGCAGCGAGTCGGGGAAGCCGCTGTTGGTGAGGATCTGCTTGTAGTTGTCGAAGCCGATGAAATGGCTCGGCGTGACGGTGTAGCGGGCGTCGAAGAAGCTGAGCCAGACGCTCCAGCCGATCGGCACGATGACGAAGATCGCCAGGCCGATGAGGAAGGGCCCGGTGAAGAGCCAGAAGTTCACGGTCGGGTTGCCCCGCAGGCCCCGCCGCGGCCGGGCCGGGGAGGCCTTGGCCGGGGCGGGCTGGGCGACCCCGCGTGTGGTGGTGGTCGACATGTCGTGGTCTTCCCGTGGCCTATCCGAACAGCTTCTTGAGCTCGACGTTGACCTTCTTGTCGCAGGTGTCGAGCGCCGCCTCGGGGTTGCCGTTCTTGCGGACGGAGGAGGCGATCACGTCGGCGAACGCGGTCTGCATGGTCTGGTCGTAGGCGATGTTGTCGAAGTGCCCGTAGTCGGTGAAGAGCTTCACGCCCTCGGCGGCCAGGCCGGACTTGAGCTTGGTGGCCCCGCCGGCGATCGAGGTGCGCGGCGGGATGTGGAAGCCGTACGAGGTGGCCCAGTCCTCCTGGTACTGCTTCTGGTCGATCCACAGCCACTTGACGTACTCCTTGGCCGCGTCGACGTTCTTGCCCTTGGCGTTGACGAAGATCGACCAGCCGCCGTTGTAGACGGAGAGCTTGCCGGCGCTGCCGATCTTCGGGAACGGGAAGATGCCGAGGTCGTCGCCGAGGGCCGTCTGCATGGCCGGCATGGACCACATGCCGCCCCACTGGATGGCGCACAGGCCCTGGTTGAGCGAGGACGGGTCCCAGAAGTCGGTCGGGGCGTCGAGGAGCACGTTGCCGCTGGTGAACAGGGTCCGGAGCTGCTTCAGTCCCTGGACGACGCCGTCCGTGTGATAGGCGATCTCGTTCTTGTCGCTGATGGTGTCGGCGCCGGCGGACCAGATGATGGGGTTCTGGATCGCGCTGAAGTCATTGCCGAGGAAGACACCCTTGACCTTGCTGGTGGTGAGCTTGGCGGCGGCCTCTATCAGCTCGTCGAGAGTGGTCGGGACGTCGACCTTCGCCTTCTCCAGCATCGACTTGCGGTAGTAGAAGAACTGCGGGTCGTCGATCATCCGGATCCCGTAGATCTTCCCGTCGACCGTGTGGGAGTTGATGTCGTTCGGGTTGAAGTCGTCCTTGACCGGGTCGATGATGTCGCTCAGGTCCGCCACCTGGCCGCTCTTGACGAGCTGGAGCTGCGGGTGGAACTCGAAGACGTCGGGGGCCTTCTTGGTGAGCAGGGCCGCGAAGAGCGCGGACTCGAAGTTGTTGCCCGTGATCCAGTTGGTGCTCACGTCGGCCTTCTTGTACGCCGCCGCGTAACGCTTGAGAGCCTGCTCGGTCCCCGCCTCACCGTAGGCGTGGAAGTACTGGGTGAGCTGCGTGCCCGACCCGCTCCCCCCGCCTCTGCCGTTGTTGCTGCCGCACGCGGCCAGCGTGCCGGCGGCGGCCATGCCCGCTGCCGCGCGGAAGAGAGACCGGCGGGACCAGTTGTTGTTGCTGAGTGCCGACATGCTGACGTCCTTGTCTGTCGAGTGCGGCGGTGCCTCTACGGCCCGTGGGACCTCGGAACCAGATGGCTGAAAATGCGTCGCGGAGCGGGACGTTAACCTTCGGCTAATGCTTCGGCAAGAGGTTGGACGAAGTCTGCGTGAAACGTTGCACCCGGTTCGGGATGACGAACAGGTGGGAAAGCAGGGCAAGTTGAGGGCCGCCGGGTCAGGGGGTGGCCGGCGGCCCTCGGTCTGGGTGGAGCCGGGCGGTTACTGCCTGGTCCAGGCCTCGTTGGCGCCGCCGTTGCAGCTGTAGAGGATCACCTTGCCGCCGTCGGCGGTGGCCTGCCCGCTGACGTCCAGGCACGTGCCGGACGCCTCGCTGAGGATCTGCCCGTTGGCGTTGAGCAGCCAGCGCTGGCTCGCGTCACCGGTCGGGTCCGCGGTGGCCGTCAGGCCGGAACCGGAGGCCGTCAGATAGCCGTTCGCGCCCTTCAGGGTGCCGTCCGCGTCGTACGACCAGGACTGGTCCGCCGCGCCCGTGCAGGTGGCTATCGCGGCCCCGGAGGCGCCCGCCGTCAGGCACTTGCCGGACTGCTTGCCCGCCAACGCGCCGGTCACGGCCGAACTGCTGTGGCCCTTCTGGTCGAAGACGTACGTCGTGACGGAGCGGGCGGCGAGCGTCGCGGAGACCGTCCCCGCGCTCACCGACGGTTTCGCGACGTCGGCCCAGTCCTCGGTGCCCGACGTGCGCACCGCCTGCCTGGCCCTCACCGGTGTCGCGTTGTTGAAGTGCAGGCTCAGCGGGGTGTCGGTGGTGTTGTGGTTGTTGACCACGACCACCCACTTCCCGCCGCTGTCGTACGCCGACACCTCGACCCCGTCCGGCGCCCCGGTCACGTTGTGCGCGACCGAGCCCGGTGTGACGAACTTGCTGTACTGGCCGAGCGCGTAGTACCGCTTGGTGAAGTACAGGGTCTGGTTGCCGTTCGTCGCGTAGTCGGGGTCGTAGTAGATCAGGCCGTCGTTCCAGCCGACGTCGTTCTTCGCGTACGGGTCGGTGCCGTAGCCGCTGGCCAGCGCCACCCACCACTGGAAGGCCGAGTCGTGGGCGCTCGCGAAGTCCTTGTAGATGATCCGGGACATCAGCAGGGCGTTGTCGATGGACGGGTCGTACTCCTGGTTCCAGCCCGTCGAGCCCTTGCCGAAGCAGCAGATCTCGCTGGCCCAGGACTTCTGGCCGACCGTTTTCGACGTCTCGTAGACGTTGGCCAGCTGGCCGTCGTTGGGGTTGTTGTAGGTGTGGTGGGCCAGCGCGGACACGTACTGCGCGGTGCCGGGCTGCGAGATCCACTGCGGGAGTTCGGAGACGAACTGGGTCGTCTGGCTGGACTCGTCGGCGATGACCGAGGTCCTCTGGTGCCGGGCCTGCTGCTCGGCGCCCAACGCCCGCACGATGTCGTCGCGTTGGCCGACGGCGACCTGCATGCCCTCCTGGCCGCACGAGCCGAAGTCGTTGTCCGGCTCGTTGAAGGGGCTGATGTAGTCCAGCTTTACGCCCTGGCGGGCGAAGTGGTCGGTGACGTCGGCGATGTAGTGCGCGTAGGCGGTCTCGTCCTCGGTCTTCAACTGGCCGCCGCAGCTCTGCCCGTTGGTGGTCCACCCGGCGGGCGCGCTGTTGACGAAGCCGATCAGGTCCTCGACGCCGTACTTCGCGGCGTACTTCAGGAAGGTCTGGCCGCCCTTGTCCTTGCTCCAGTCGTAGGAGCCGTCGGCGTTCAGGAAGTCCTCGGCGGCGCGCGCCGGGGTGGTGACCGCGACCCCGCCCCCGCCGATGTTGTAGCGGTACGAGCTGAGGTCCAGGCCCTGCTTGGAGAAGAGCAGTTTCGCCACTCGGGCCTGGACCTTGGGGGAGAAGTGCTGGAGGTCGTTGACCCACCAGGCGCCCGAGGCGCCGATGTCGTCGATGGTCTGGGCGGCGTGCGGGGAGATCTCGGCGGCGGATGCCGTCGCGGCGGCGGCCGAGGTGGGCGGGGCGGATATCAGGGGTCCGGCGACGGCCAGTGCGGTCGCGGCCGTCAGGAGGACCGATCTCCTGCGGTGGGGGTGAGACACGTGCATCCCTTCCGTCGTCATGAAGGTGGTGCGGTACGGCTCCTTGCGGGGCCGGCGGTGCGTTTCGGGGTCCGCTGTCCCACCGACTGCAGGGCGCCCTCCAGCGCGAACGTGGCCGCGCCCAGACAGACCGGGTCGGTGGGGACGGGGGAGAGGACGATCTCGGTGGCGGCGAACGGCCGCCGCAGCGCGTGCCGCCGGACGGCCTCGCGCACCTCGTCGAGCAGCGGTGTGCCCAGCTTCTTGGCGACCCAGCTGCTGAGCACGACCACCTCGGGGTTGTACAGGTTCACCAGGTCCGCGATGCCGGCGCCCAGGTAGCGGGCCGTGTCGCGGACCACCTTGACGGCCACCGGGTCGCCCGCGGCCACCCCGTCGGTCAGCGCGTCGATCGTGGCCGTCTGGTCCTCGGGGTGCAACAGCGGGGAACGGGGGCTGAGTTCGCGCAGGTTGAGCATGATGCCGGGGGCGCCGACGTACGTCTCGACGCAGCCGTGGTTGCCGCAGTGGCACAGCCGCCCGTCAAGGACGAGCGTCGTATGACCCCATTCCCCGGCGCTGTTGCTCACTCCGCGGTACAGCCCGCCACCGAGAACCAGCCCGGCCCCGACCCCGGTCCCGAGGTTCACCACCACGGCGTCCTCGCGTCCGCGCGCGGCCCCGAACCACAGCTCGGCCACCGCGCTCGCCCGCAGCGGGTTGTCCAGGTGGAGGGGGTAGGCGATGTGTTCGGCGAGCAGGTCGAGAAGCGGCACGTCGTGCCAGTCCCAGTTGGGCGCGTACTCGGCGATGCCCGTGGCCCGGTCCACCTGCCCCGGCACGCTCACCCCGACACCCAGCACCCGTGCGCCTTCCACGCCGGCCTGGGCGACCACCGAGCCGACGGCCGTGGCCACATGGCCGACCGCCTGCTCGGGCCGGCTCTCCCCGGGGCGCATGTCCTCCACCGCGCGGGCCAGCACGTTCAGCCCCAGGTCGAACAGCTCCACCCGGACGTATGTCTCCGCCATGTCGACACCGATCAGCGCGCCGCCGGCGGAGTTGACGGCGACGAGTCCCCGGGGGCGGCCGCCCGCCGAGTCCTCGAAGCCGACCTCGATGATCATCCGGAGGTCGAGCAGTTCACCGACGAGCGTCGCGACCGTGGCGACGCTCAGTCCGGTGGCGGCCGCCAGCGTCTGCCGGGAGGTGGGGGACCGGGCGATGATCTGGCGCAGCACCTCGTAGCGGTTCGCGGTGCGGATGTCACGCGATGTGCGCTTCACGTGGCTGCCCCTCCCATCCCGTCACGGCCGGACCGGGGCGTACGACGGCACCGGCGCGGCGTCAGGCTATGGGCTTCGCGGGACTTTCGACAAGGGGTTAGGAAATGGGCCGTAGAAACATGCGCAACGGTATCCGGGGGCCAATATGCCGAAACGGCCCGTCAGTTGTCACTGACGGGCCGTCGCGAGGTGTCCTACGGCTGCTTGTTCCACTCGGCGATCACGGGCCACCCGTGCTCGGTGGACAGCCGGCTGACCGTCCCGGTCGCCAGCTGGAACAGCCGGCCCTCGGCGGGCGGCAGCCCCAGGCGGCGGGCGGTCAGCACGCGCAGGAAGTGGGCATGGGCCACCAGGATCACGTCACCCGTGCCGGTGTTGAGCGCCGTCTCGACCTTCCTGAGCACCCGGTCGGCCCGTTCGCCGATCTGCTCCGGCGACTCGCCGGGGTGGCTCTCCGGGCCCGGCGGAACACCGTCGGTCCACAGGTACCAGTCGGGGCGGGAGCGGTGGATCTCCACCGTGGTGACGCCCTCGTAGCCGCCGTAGTCCCATTCGTGCAGGTCGGGGTCTGGTACGACCCCGGTCAGACCGGCCAGTTCGGCGGTGCGTATCGCGCGGTCCAGCGGGCTGGCCAGCGCCAGTGCGTAGGTCCGGTCGGTGAGGAGCGGGGCGAGGGACTTGGCCTGTTCCTCGCCGTGCTGGGTGAGGGGCAGGTCGGTCCAGCTGGTGTGCTGGCCCGACAGGCTCCACTCCGTCTCACCGTGGCGGACCAGGAGGAGGTCCCCCACGGCACACCTACTTCGACTCGACGGCGTGGCCGCCGAACTGGTTGCGCAGCGCCGCGATCATCTTCATCTGCGGGGAGTCGTCCTGGCGGGACGCGAACCGGGCGAACAGGGAGGCCGTGATCGCCGGCAGCGGCACCGCGTTGTCGATGGCCGCCTCGACGGTCCAGCGGCCCTCGCCGGAGTCCTGCGCGAAGCCCTTCAGCTTGTCCAGGTGCGCGTCGTCGTCCAGGGCGTTGACCGCGAGGTCCAGCAGCCAGGAACGGATGACGGTGCCCTCCTGCCAGGAGCGGTAGACCTCGCGGACGTTGTCCACGGACTTGACCTTCTCCAGGAGCTCCCAGCCCTCCGCGTACGCCTGCATCATGGCGTACTCGATGCCGTTGTGGACCATCTTGGAGAAGTGCCCGGCACCGACCCGGCCGGCGTGGACGTAGCCGTACGGGCCCTCCGGCTTGAGCGCCTCGAAGATCGGGTGCAGCCGCTCGACGTGCTGCTTGTCGCCGCCGACCATCAGGGCGTAGCCGTTCTGCAGGCCCCACACGCCGCCGGAGACGCCGGCGTCGACGAAGCCGATGCCCTTGATGCCGAGTTCGGCGGCGTGCTTCTCGTCGTCCGTCCAGCGGGAGTTGCCGCCGTCGACCACCGTGTCGCCCTCGGACAGCAGATCCTTGAGCTCGTCGACGACGGACTGGGTGGCGGTGCCCGCCGGGACCATCACCCACACCGTGCGCGGGGCGTCGAGCTTCTCGACCAGTTCTTCGAGGGACTTGACGTCGGAGACGTCGGGGTTGCGGTCGTAACCGATGACGGTGTGGCCCGCGCGGCGGATGCGCTCGCGCATGTTGCCGCCCATCTTGCCGAGGCCGATCAGTCCGAGCTGCATGTCATTCACTTCCTAAGCGTTCGGTACGTCGAGACGAGGGCGGTGGTGGACGGGTCGAGGCCGGGCACGTCGGCGCCGTCGGTCAGGGCGGGCTCGATGCGCTTGGCGAGCACCTTGCCCAGCTCCACGCCCCACTGGTCGAAGGAGTCGATGTTCCAGATCGCGCCCTGCACGAAGACCTTGTGCTCGTAGAGGGCGACGAGCTGGCCGAGGACCGAGGGGGTCAGCTCGCGGGCGAGGATCGTGGTGGTGGGGTGGTTGCCCCTGAAGGTGCGGTGCGCCACCTGCTCCTCGGCCACGCCCTCCGCGCGGACCTCCTCCGCCGTCTTGCCGAAGGCCAGCGCCTGGGTCTGGGCGAAGAAGTTCGCCATCAGCAGGTCGTGCTGGGCCCTGAGTTCACCGCTCAGCTCGGCGACCGGCTCGGCGAAGCCGATGAAGTCCGCCGGGATCAGCTTGGTGCCCTGGTGGATCAACTGGTAGTACGCGTGCTGGCCGTTGGTGCCCGGCGTGCCCCACACCACCGGGCCGGTCTGCCACTGCACCGGCCGGCCGTCCCGGTCCACCGACTTGCCGTTGGACTCCATGTCCAGCTGCTGGAGGTAGGCGGTGAACTTGGACAGGTAGTGGCTGTACGGCAGGACCGCGTGCGACTGGGCGTCGAAGAAGTTGCCGTACCAGACACCCAACAGGCCCAGCAGCAGCGGCGCGTTGGCCTCGGCGGGGGCGGTGCGGAAGTGCTCGTCGACCAGGTGGAAGCCGTCCAGCATCTCGCGGAAGCGGTCCGGGCCGATGGCGATCATCAGCGAGAGGCCGATGGCGGAGTCGTACGAGTAACGACCGCCGACCCAGTCCCAGAACTCGAACATGTTGTCCGGGTCGATGCCGAACTCCGTCACCTTGCCGGCGTTCGTCGAAAGCGCCACGAAGTGCTTGGCCACGGCCTTCTCTCCCCCACTCTCGAATTCGCTCGAGCGGGAGGTACCCCCATCGCCCAGCCCGTCAAGGAGCCAGGTGCGGGCCGAGGTCGCGTTGGTGATCGTCTCGATCGTGGTGAACGTCTTCGACGCGACGATGAACAGCGTCTCCGCCGGGTCCAGGCCGCGGGTCGCCTCGTGCAGGTCGGCGCCGTCCACGTTGGACACGAAGCGGAACGTCAACTCCCGCGCGGTGAAAGCCCGCAGGGCCTCGTAGGCCATCGCCGGGCCGAGGTCCGAGCCGCCGATGCCGATGTTGACGACGTTCTTGATGCGCTTGCCGGTGTGGCCGGTCCACTCGCCCGAGCGGACCCGCTCGGCGAAGCCGCTCATCTTGTCGAGCACGGCGTGCACGCCGGGGACGACGTTCACCCCGTCCACCTCGACCACCGCGTCGCGCGGGGCGCGCAGCGCGGTGTGCAGGACCGCCCGCCGCTCGGTGATGTTGATCTTCTCGCCGCGGAACATGGCGTCCCGCAGCCCGAACACGTCGGTGGCGGTGGCCAGTTCCTGGAGCAGGGCGAGGGTCTCGTCCGTGATCAGGTGCTTGCTGTAGTCGATGTGCAGGTCGCCGACCCGTACGACGTACCGCTCGGCGCGCGCCGGGTCGGCAGCGAACAGCTCACGCAGGACGGGCTGTCCTTCGGCCCGGTGGTCCTCCAGGGCGGCCCACTCGGGCCGCCGGGTGAGCTCGGGGGTGTCAGGCATGGGAGACGGTCTCCTTGGTGCCTTCGCCCCGAAGGGCGACGGCGTACATCTCGTCGGCGTCGAGCCGGCGCAGTTCCTCGGCGATGAGTTCGGAGGTGGGGCGGACCTTCAGGGCGAGGGTGCGCGGCGGCTGGCCCGGCAGGGTCAGACTGGCCAGCGGGCCCTCGGGGCGGTCGATGACGATCTCGCCGGTGGCGGTACCGAGCCGCACCTTCGTGACGACCGGGCCGGGGGAGACCACGCGGTCCACCTTGACCTTCAGCCGCGCCTCCAGCCAGCGGGCGAGGAGTTCGGCGCTGGGGTTGTCCGCCTCGGCCTCGACGGCCGCCGAGGTCACGTCGACCCGGGCCTGGTCGAGGGCGGCGGCCAGCATGGACCGCCACAGGGTGAGCCGGGTCCAGGCGAGGTCGGTGTCGCCGGGCGCGTAGTTGCGGGCGCGGGTCTCCAGGACCTCCATCGGCCGGTCGACCGCGTACAGGTCGGTGATCCGGCGCTGGGCGAGTGCGCCCAGCGGGTCCTTGGACGGCGTGTCCGGGGCCTCCACCGGCCACCACACGACCACCGGGGCGTCCGGCAGCAACAGCGGCAGCACCACCGAGTCGGCGTGGTCGGAGACGTCACCGTACGTCCGGAGCACGACCGTCTCGCCGGTGCCGGCCTCGGAGCCGACCCGGACCTCCGCGTCGAGGCGGGAGGTGGTGCGGTCGCGCAGGGTGCGGGCGTGCCGCTTGATGACGACCAGGGTGCGCGAGGGGTGCTCGTGCGAGGCCTCCTCGGCCGCCTTGATCGAGTCGTAGGCGTTCTCCTCGTCCGTGACGATCACCATCGTCAGGACCATGCCCACAGCGGGCGTGCCGATGGCGCGGCGTCCCTGCACCAGCGCCTTGTTGATCTTGCTTGCCGTGGTGTCGGTCAGGTCGATCTTCATGGCCTGCGCCAGCTCCGTCCGTCTCGTGCGAGCATCTCGTCGGCTTCCTGCGGTCCCCAGCTGCCCGACTCGTACTGTGCGGGCTTACCATGCTTTGCCCAGTACGTCTCGATCGGGTCGAGGATCTTCCAGGACTCTTCCACTTCCTGGTGACGAGGGAACAAATTGGCGTCGCCGAGCAGCACGTCAAGGATGAGCCGCTCGTACGCCTCGGGGCTGGACTCCGTGAAGGACTCGCCGTAGGCGAAGTCCATCGTCACGTCCCGGATCTCCATCGAGGTGCCGGGCACCTTGGAGCCGAACCGGACGGTCATGCCCTCGTCGGGCTGGACGCGGATGACGATCGCGTTCGCGCCGAGCTCCTCGGTGGCCGTGGAGTCGAAGGGGGAGTGCGGGGCCCGCTGGAAGACGACCGCGATCTCGGTGACGCGACGGCCGAGCCGCTTGCCGGTGCGCAGGTAGAAGGGGACGCCCGCCCAGCGGCGGTTGTCGATCTCGACCTTGACCGCGGCGTAGGTGTCGGTCTTCGACTTGCTGTCGATACCGTCCTCTTGGAGGTAGCCGATCACCTTCTCGCCGCCCTGCCAGCCCTCGGCGTATTGGCCGCGCACGGTGTGCCTGCCCAGGTCCTCCGGCAGCCGCACCGACTTCAGGACCTTCAGCTTCTCGGTGAGCAGCGCGTCCGCGTCGAACGCGATCGGCTCCTCCATCGCCGTGAGGGCCATCAGCTGGAGCAGGTGGTTCTGGATGACGTCACGGGCCGAGCCGATGCCGTCGTAGTACCCCGCACGGCCGCCGATGCCGATGTCCTCGGCCATGGTGATCTGCACGTGGTCGACGTACGACCGGTTCCAGATCGGCTCGTACATCTGGTTGGCGAAGCGCAGCGCCAGGATGTTCTGGACGGTCTCCTTGCCCAGGTAGTGGTCGATGCGGAACACCTGGTCCGGATCGAACACGTCGTGCACGACCGCGTTCAGGTCCTGCGCCGACGCCAGGTCGTGGCCGAACGGCTTCTCGATGACCGCCCGCCGCCAGGACCCGGCCGGCGGGGTGGCCAGGCCGACCTTCTTCAGCTGCCGCACGACCTTCGGGAAGAACTTGGGCGGCACGGAGAGGTAGAAGGCGAAGTTGCCGCCGGTGCCCCGGGAGCCGTCCAGCTCGTCGACCGCGGCCTTCAGCTGCTTGAACGCCGTGTCGTCGTCGAAGTCGCCGGGGATGAACCGCATCCCCTCGGCCAGCTGCTGCCAGACCTCCTCCTGGAACGGGGTCCGGGCGTGCTCGCGCACCGCGTCGTGGACGACCTGCGCGAAGTCCTGGTCCTCCCAGTCCCGGCGGGCGAAGCCGACGAGCGAGAAGCCCGGCGGCAGCAGGCCGCGGTTGGCCAGGTCGTAGATGGCCGGCATCAGCTTCTTGCGGGACAGGTCGCCGGTCACCCCGAAGATGACCAGGCCCGACGGGCCCGCGACCCTGGGCAGTCGCCGGTCGCGCGCGTCGCGCAACGGGTTGTCCCAGTCGGCGGCGGGCACCACCGGCACCCGCACCTCCTTGGCGGTCTCGCTCATTACGCCTCAACTCCCTTGCTGTCCAGGGACTTCGTGACGGCGTCCAGCAGCTCCTGCCAGGCCACCTCGAACTTGGCGACGCCCTCGTCCTCCAGCTTGCCCACGACCTCGTCGTAGGAGATGCCGAGCCGCTCCACCGCCTCCAGATCCGCACGGGCCTGGGCATAGCCGCCGGTCACCGTGTCGCCGTGGATGTCACCGTGGTCGGCGGTCGCGTTCAGCGTCGCCTCCGGCATGGTGTTGACGGTGCCGGGGGCGACCAGCTCGTCGACGTAGAGGGTGTCCTTGTACGCCGGGTCCTTCACGCCGGTGGAGGCCCACAGCGGGCGCTGCTTGTTGGCCTTCGCGGAGGCCAGCGCGGTCCAGCGGTCGCCGGCGAAGACCTCCTCGTACGCCTCGTAGGCGAGCCGCGCGTTGGCCAGCGCCGCCCTGCCCTTCAGCGCGAGTGCCTCGTCCGTCCCGATGACCGTCAGCCGCTTGTCGATCTCGCTGTCGACGCGGGAGACGAAGAAGGAGGCCACGGAGTGGATCGTGGAGAGGTCCAGGCCCTTGGCGGCGGCCTGCTCCAGGCCGGCCAGGTAGGCGGCCATGACCTCGCGGTAGCGCTCCAGCGAGAAGATCAGCGTGACGTTGACGCTGATGCCCTCCGCGATGACCGCGGTGATCGCCGGGAGACCGGCCTCGGTCGCCGGGATCTTGATCATCACGTTGGGGCGGTCGACCAGCCAGAAGAGCTGCTTGGCCTCGGCGACGGTGGCGGCGGTGTGATGGGCGAGGCGGGGGTCGACCTCGATGGACACCCGGCCGTCCGTGCCATGTGACACATCGTATACAGAATGCAGGATGTCGGCGGCGGCCCGCACGTCCTGCGTCGTCATCATCCGCACGGCCTCCTCGACCGTGACGCCCCGCACGGCCAGGTCGGCCAGCTGCTCCTCGTACCCCTCGCCGGAGCCGATGGCGGCCTGGAAGATCGACGGGTTCGTGGTCACGCCCACGACGTTGCGGTCCGCGACGAGCTCGGCGAGGTTGCCGGTGCTGATCCGCTTGCGCGACAGGTCGTCCAGCCAGATCGAGACGCCCTCGTCGGAGAGGCGCTTCAGTGCTCCCGCGGTGGCGGTTGCTTCGGTCACAATGATCATCTTCCTCTACTGAACTGTTTCTGGCTGGCGGATCAGGCGGTACGGGCGGCCGTGCGGGACTCGCGGGCCGCCGCGGCCACGTGCTCGGCGGTGAAGCCGAACTCGGCGAACAGGGTCTTGGCGTCGGCGGAGGCGCCGAAGTGCTCCAGGGAGACGATCCGTCCGGCGTCGCCCACGAAGCGGTACCAGGTCAGGCCGATCCCGGCCTCGACGGCGACCCGCGCCTTCACGGCCGGCGGCAGGACGCTCTCGCGGTACTCGCGGGGCTGCTCCTCGAACCACTCCACGGACGGCATC
This sequence comes from Streptomyces sp. NPDC001980, assembly GCF_040296885.1. Taxonomy (NCBI): domain Bacteria; kingdom Bacillati; phylum Actinomycetota; class Actinomycetes; order Kitasatosporales; family Streptomycetaceae; genus Streptomyces; species Streptomyces sp. NPDC001980. The sequence goes on from NZ_JBEOYD010000044.1 coordinate 68,302, forward strand.
GACACCACCCGGGTGCCGATCCCCTCGGCCTCCAGGAGGTCGCGCGCCTCGACGGCGAGGTGCACCTCGGAACCGGTGGCGATCAGGACCACCTCCGGGGTCTCGGTCGACGACTCGCGCAACACGTAGCCGCCCTTGGCCGCGTCCGGGTTCGGTGCGTACGTCGGCACGCCCTGGCGGGTCAGCGCGAGCCCGTGCGGGGCCGGGCGCGTGGCGTGCCTCTTCAGGATCTCGGCCCAGGCCGCCGCGGTCTCGTTGGCGTCGGCCGGGCGGACCACGTTCAGGCCCGGGATGGCGCGCAGCGCGGCCAGGTGCTCGACCGGCTGGTGGGTCGGGCCGTCCTCGCCGAGGCCGATGGAGTCGTGGGTCCAGACATACGTCACCGGGAGCTGCATGAGCGCCGACATCCGGACGGCGTTGCGCATGTAGTCGGAGAACACCAGGAAGGTGCCGCCGTAGATGCGGGTGTTGCCGTGCAGGGCGATGCCGTTCATCTCGGCGGCCATCGAGAACTCGCGGATGCCGAAGTGGACGGTACGGCCGTACGGGTTCGCCTCGGGCAGCGGGTTGCCCTTCGGCAGGAAGGAGGACGTCTGGTCGATGGTGGTGTTGTTCGAGCCCGCGAGGTCGGCCGAGCCGCCCCACAGCTCGGGCAGCACCGGGCCGAGCGCCTGCAGGACCTTGCCGGAGGCGGCGCGGGTGGCGACGGCCTTGCCCTCCTCGAAGACGGGGATCTCGGCCTCCCACCCCTCGGGGAGCTGGCCGGCCACGACCCGGTCGAAGAGCCGTGCGTGCTCCGCGTGCTGCGTCCGCCACTCGGCGATGCGCTTGTCCCAGGCCGCGTGGGCCTCGGCACCCCGGTCCAGGGCCCGGTGGGTGTGGGCCAGGACGTCGGCGTCGACCTGGAAGCTCTGCTCCGGGTCGAAGCCGAGGACGCGCTTGGTGGCGGCGACCTCGTCGGCGCCGAGGGCGGAGCCGTGGGAGGCCTCGGTGTTCCGGGCGTTCGGGGCCGGCCAGGCGATGATCGTGCGCATCGCGATGATGGACGGCCGCCCGGTCTCGGCCTGGGCCGCCTTCAGCGCCGCGTACAGGGCGTGGACGTCGACGTCACCCTCGGCGGTCGGCTCGATGCGCTGGGTGTGCCAGCCGTAGGCCTCGTACCGCTTGAGCACGTCCTCGGAGAAGGCGGTCGCGGTGTCGCCCTCGATGGAGATGTGGTTGTCGTCGTAGACGAAGACCAGGTTGCCGAGCTTCTGGTGGCCGGCCATCGAGGAGGCCTCGGCGGAGACTCCCTCCTCCAGGTCGCCGTCGGAGACGATCGCCCAGATGGTGTGGTCGAAGGGGGAGGTGCCGTCGGCGGCCTCGGGGTCGAAGAGACCGCGCTCGTAGCGGGCGGCCATGGCCATGCCGACGGCGTTGGCGACGCCCTGGCCGAGCGGCCCGGTGGTGGTCTCGACGCCGGCCGTGTGCCCGTACTCCGGGTGGCCGGGCGTCTTCGACCCGTGCGTCCGGAAGGCCTTCAGATCCTCCAGCTCCAGCTCGTACCCGGCGAGGAACAGCTGGGTGTAGAGGGTCAGGGAGGTGTGCCCGGGGGAGAGGACGAAACGGTCCCGGCCGGTCCACTCCGGGTCGGCCGGGTCGTGGCGCATCACCTTCTGAAAGATCGTGTATGCGGCCGGGGCCAGGCTCATCGCGGTGCCGGGGTGCCCGTTGCCGACCTGCTGTACGGCGTCGGCCGCGAGGAGGCGCGCGGTGTCCACGGCACGCCGGTCGAGGTCGGTCCACTCGAAGCCGTCGTCGAAGCCCACTGGTGTCTGCGTGCTCATCTTCAAGAAGTCCTCGTTCGAAGCGTTCCGGCTGGCCTGACGCGTTCAAAAGTAAAAGTCTGACTTTTGGGAGGGAAGGTCGGGGTGTGTCAGCCTGTGGTGAAAGTGGGACACGGATCTTCGACAGGGACGGCACGAGAAGGACATGGCGGACAGAACGCCCAACGGGGCAGGCGACGGTGATGGGATCAGAACCTTCCCCTTCCCGGTGGATCTGAGCGTCGGCGGCGTCGGCATCCAGGTCGGCCCGATGGGGACCGAACGCCTGTGGCACGCCGACGCCCCGCTGGAGCGCGTCCACCGCATCGACTTCCACGTGGTCATGCTCTTCACCGAGGGCCCGGTCCGCCACATGATCGACTTCGCCGAGTACGAGGCCCGCGCCGGCGACCTGCTCTGGATCCGCCCCGGCCAGGTGCACCGCTTCTCGCGGACCTGCGAGTACCGCGGAACCGTCCTGACCATGCAGCCCGGCTTCCTGCCGCGGGCCACCGTCGAGGCGACCGGCCTCTACCGCTACGACCTGCCGCCCCTGCTCCGCCCCGACGCCCCGCAGCTCGCCGCGCTCCAGGCGTCGCTCGCCAACCTGCAACGCGAGTACGAGGACACCGAAACCCTCCCCCTGAGCCTGCACACCTCGGTTCTACGGCACTCCCTGACGGCGTTTCTCCTGCGGCTCGCCCACCTCGCGGCCAGTTCGGCGGAGGCGGCCCGCCGCCAGGCCGATACGACCTTCACCCTGTTCCGGGACGCGGTGGAGAAGGACTTCGCCGCCAACCACAGCGTCAGCGCCTACGCGGACGCCCTCGGTTACTCCCGCCGCACCCTGGTCCGCGCGGTCCGCGCCGCCACGGGGGAGACCCCCAAGGGCTTCATCGACAAGCGGGTGGTGCTGGAGGCCAAACGCCTCCTCGCGCACACCGACCTCCCGATCGGCCGGGTCGGCGCGGCGATCGGCTTCCCGGACGCGGCGAACTTCTCCAAGTTCTTCCACCTCCACACCGGGCAGACGCCGGTGGCGTTCCGGGCGGAGCTGCGCTGAAGCGGCGGATGCGTATCGCCCGTGACATCTCGGCGGGCCCGTCCCCACCCCGAGGCGAGGGTGGGGGCGGGCGGGTCAGAAGGTGTAGACGCCTGTGTTCAGGAGGGTGGGAGTGGTCCCGGCGACGGGGGAGAGGACGGTGAGTGGGCCGGCGGTGGCGGAGATGTGGCCGGTGCCGTCGCCGGGCCACCAGTGGGCGGCTCCGGAGGAGTCGACGGCCGCGAAGTCGGTGTGGCCGTCGGAGTTCACGTCGCCCGTGAAGAAGCGGCCGTACGCGGCGAAGGAGGTACCGGACGCCAGTTGCTGGGCGGCGGCCAGGCCGCCCTTGCCGTCGCCCGCCCACCACCAGAGGGTGCCACCGGAGTCGACGGCGGCGACATCGGTGTTGCCGTCGTCGTTGAAGTCGCCGGTGGGGACGCCGGAGTAGCCGGAGAAGGACGTGTCGGGCCACAGGTTCTGGCGGGCCCCGAAGGTACGGTCGCCGTTTCCGGGCCACCACCACAGATGGCCGTCGAAGCCGAGGCCGACGATGTCGGTGAGGCCGTCGGCGTTGAAGTCGCCGCCGGAGACCGCCTTGACGGTGCTGAACGAGGTGCCGGACATCAGGACCGCGGGGGCGGACAGGATGCCGTCGCCCTGGCCCAGCCAGAAGTCCAGCTGCCCCTGGTCGTTGATGGCGACGAGATCGCCGATGCCGTCGTTGTTGAAGTCGCCGCGGGCCGGGCTGGAGGAAGCGGACGCCCTGCTGCTCGGTGGCGGGCTGCGTGTCCAGCCGGGGATTCACCTGGCTGGTGATGTCCGTCCGGCCGACTCAGGTCCGGCCGTTGTCATGGCTGTACATGGCGAACGTCTGGATACGGTTCGGCTTGCCGTCCGCGCCGGTGACGCCCCCGTTGGTGAGCAGCCGTACGCTGTGGAGCAGCACCACCTGGCCCACGACCTGGCCCGTCTCCGGGTCCTTGTACGTGGCGTCGACGATCGGTGTGGGCTGGGCGTCGATGGCCGGCACGCCCAGGTTGGCGGGGTCGCCGGAGAGACTGCGGGCGATGAACTGCGGTGCGCTCCAGGTGGCGCCGTCGTCCGTCGACGCCCGGCTCACGATGTCCATCTCCTTGGTGTCCTCGCACGCGCTGCCCGTCCGGGCTTCGGCGAAGGCACGCAGCGTCCCGATGCCGGTGCGGACCACCGAGGGGACCCGGAAGCATGCGTAGGTCCGGCCGCTGATGGTCGTGTTCGAGGTGAACAAGGTTGACTGGCTCGGAAGTTGGGGTGGCTGGGCCGTGATGACGGGCGCTGCTGCCGCGGGTGCCGGGGAGACCAGTGCGGCGCCGGCGATCAGCGGCAGGAGCAGAGCCCTGACGACGGCGGAGAGATTCATGTGAGGAAGGTATGACGATGGTGCGTTACGGCACCGTGAATTGTCGTCGGCCCGGTCCTTGACGCGGACCGGGCCGACGGCGAGGCGGGATGACGGGGCATTCAGGGCCCCGCACCAGGCGTCTAGTGACCGAAGTCGAACCAGTTCACGTTCACGAAGTCCGCCGACTGGCCGCTGCTGAAGGTCAGATAGACGTCGTGGGTGCCCGTCACCGAGCTGATGTTGGCCGGGACCGTCGTCCAGGTCTGCCAGCCGCCCGTGTTGGCGACGGAGAAGCTGCCGACGGGGGAGTTGGAGGGGCTGTCGAGCCGCACCTGGACCTGGCCGCTCACCCCGGAGGCCGCGCCGCTCGCCACCCTCGCGTAGAACTGGGTGGCTGCCGTGGAGCCGAAGTTGACGCCCTTGTAGAGCGCCCAGTCGCCGTTGGCGACGTACCCGATGTCCTGGCCGCCGCCGGTGTCGGTGGTGGTCTCGGCGGTGACGCCGGACTGGCTGTCGTAGGACTCGGCCTGGATGGCGCTGTACGCGTCACGGTTGCCGGTGGGCGGGGTGGTGGTACCGCTCCCACTGGCCTGCAGGACCTGGACGTAGTCGACGACCATCGGGTGGCCGGACTCGGTGGCGCTGGTCGGACCGCCGCCGAACGCGGCCGGGAAGCCGCCGCCCATCGCCACGTTCAGGATGACGAAGAAGCCGTGGTTGGTGGCGTTCGCCCAGGTGGTGGCGTCGACCTGACTGGACGTCACCGTCTGGTAGTTGACGCCGTCGACGTAGAAGCGGATCGCCTCGGGGCTCACCGAGCGGTCCCACTCCATCGTGTAGGTGTGGAAGCCGGACTGGCAGGTGGTGTTGGGGCAGGCGGTCGAATTGCCCAGGCCCGTCGTCTCGTTGCAGGGACCGCCCGGGTTGGTACCGCAGTGCATGGTCGCCCAGACCTTGTCCAGGCCCTGCACGTTCTCCATGATGTCCAGCTCGCCGACGCTCGGCCAGTTCTGGTAGTTGCCCCGGTAGGGCGCGCCCAGCATCCAGAACGCAGGCCAGTAGCCGAGGGCGGCGTTCCCGGTGACGTTCGGCATCTGGATGCGGGCCTCGACCCGCAGCTTGCCGCCGGCCGGGGGCTGGAAGTCGGTGCGGGTGGTCTCGATCCGGCCCGACGTCCAGTTGCCGGCCGAGTCCCGCACCGGCGTGATCTTCAGGTTGCCGCTGCCGTCCAGGGCGACGTTGGTGGTGCTGGAGGTCATCGTCTCGACCTCGCCGGTGCCCCAGTTGGCGGCACCTCCCGGGTACGAAGTCCCGGTGTCGTACTGCCAGTTCGAGGTGTTGACGCCGGTGCCGGCGGTGCCGTTGAAGTCGTCGAGGAAGACCTGGCTCCAGCCGGACGGGACGGAGGGGGCCGAGGCGTTGGCGGGCAGGGTGGCGGTCGTGGCGGCCGCGACCGCCAGGCCCATGGTGGCGAGCGCGGCGAGGAGGGCACGGCGGAACGAGCGCCGCCGTCTGTGGTCCGCAGGGGGTATACCGGAGGTTTCACTCATGGGGGTGCCTCTCGGGTACGGAGGGGGGTGCGCGGGTGAGCCTTCGAGAGCGCAAGGAGCGGCCGGGACTGGCTGAGAGCGCTCTCAAAGTGGGCCCAATGTGCTCTCCGTGCCTTCCGTCGTCAAGAGTTAAAACAAAGAATCTCCTTGTTTCTCAACGGAGTTCAGGCGGTGAAGTCGGCGAAGCCGTTGAACCCGCCCTCAGGTGAGGGCCAGGCACCCTTCGGTGTCCTCGGTGACCCGGCCGCGGGCCACGACCGTGTCGATCTTCTCCTCCAGGGCCCGCGGACCCGTGTCGAGGTGGCCGCGCAGCAGCCCGGACGCCTCCTCGCGCGGGAGGGCCGGCGCATGGCGCGGACTGTCCGGGACACCTGCGAAGGACGCCACGACGAAACTCGCGAGTTCTTGCACATTCCTCTTGCTGTCGGGAGCCGCCGCAGGTCATGTGCTGGAATCGGAACATGTCTCTGGTCGAGCTTCGCGAACTACTGGAACGGCATGTGCGTCCCGATCTGACCACTGCCATCGACGGCGTCCGGATCTGCAAGGCCGACCACGCCGTGCCGCCGGAGTCCGCGATGTCCGGCATGGTCCTGGCGGTCATCGCTCAGGGCCGCAAGCGCCTGGCACTGGGAGACCGCGTCTACGAGTACGGCGCCGGTCAGTACCTCGTCGCCTCGGTCGACCTCCCGGTGACGGGGCATTTCATCGAGGCCGCCCCGGGCCACCCCACGCTCGGTTTCGGGATGACTCTGGAACCTGCCGCCATCGCGGAGCTGCTGTTGCAGTTCGGGCCGGGAGATCTGCCGAGGTCCCCCGGCACCGTACGTCCGGGAATCGCGGTCAGTGACGCCCCGGACGAGTTGCTCGACGCCGTCGTGCGGCTGCTGCGCCTGCTTGACCGGCCGCGGGACCGGAAGGCACTGGTCCCGCTGGTCAAGCGCGAGATCCTCTGGTGGCTGATGACCGGGGAACAAGGTGATGCCGTGCGTCAGCTCGGCCTGCCCGACAGCAGCCTGAGCCATATCCGACGTGCGGTGCAGTGGATCCGGGAGAACTACACCCAGCCGTTCCGGGTCGAGGAAGTGGCACGGCTTTCGGGGATGAGCGTCTCCGCTTTCCACCGGAACTTCCAGGCGGTAACGGCGATGACCCCGATCCAGTTCCAGAAACACATCCGGCTGCAGGCGGCGAGATTGCTGCTGGCGAACCATCCGAACGACATCACCGGCGTCGGGCACCGCGTCGGATACGACAGTCCGGCCCAGTTCAGCCGGGAATACCGGCGCCAGTTCGGTGCCCCGCCCAGCGTTGATGCGATGCGCCTGCGTGGCGGATCCGGTCCGCATACTGCGGTGCTCCCGTAAGAGCCGCTTGGACGAAGAGGATTGTGCAACCACGCGAGAGGATCTTGCTGGCTCGGCGCCCGCGGCATTGTTTCCATGGAGGTACCAGAACGTTCCATGAATTCCGGGACGTAGCAGGAGGCGGGTAATGAAGGTCGCCGACCACTTACCGCATGCCCTCCGACCACCTCCGAGGAGAGAACCATGAAGTGCCGCACGCCGGGCCGGTCCCGAATCGAGGACGGGGACGCGCCTCTCGACGAGGATCGGCGAACCGGGCTGTGACCGTGGACGACGCCGTCACCCGCGCCCTCGCCATCGGACCGGACTCATCGGCGACCGCGCACACGATCGACATCACGACGCTGGGCGCACGCAGCGGCATCGCGCGGCGCATCGAGATCTGGTTCCACCGCGTCGACGGCCGCTGGTACCTGACCGGCATGCCCGGACCTCGCAACTGGTACGCGAACCTGCGGGCCGATCCGCGGTTCGTCGTGCATCTCAAACACGGGGTCACGGCCGACCTGCCCGCGACCGCGGCACCGGTCGACGAGCCGACACGGCGGCGGGTGATCACCGCGGTCCTCGACCTGCAGAACCGGCCCGAGATGGCGGCACGGGTCAGCCGGCGCCAGAACTTCGACGAATGGTTCGCGGGCAGCCCACTGGTCGAGATCGTCTTCGACGACGAGCAGCTGCGCACAGCGTCCTCGACACCAGCCGGACAGCACGAACCATCAGCGATCAGGGACGCCGGGCGCAGCCAACCATGCTGTGCGGGCTCGGGCCGTGACGTGCGCCCAACCGGGCGCGGCGGCCGCTGATCAGACACCCGTCACCCACTCCGTGGGTCTCGGCGGCGAACAAGTCCAGGAGAGCACCATGCACGAGAACGTGATCGACAAGATCTACATAGACGGTGAGTTCGTCACCCCGCACGGCACGGAACTCGCCGACCTGTTCAATCCCACCACCGGGAAAGTGATCGGCCAGGTCCGGCTCGCCGACGAGGTGGATACCGCGGCGGCCGTCGCGGCGGCGAAGCGTGCGCTGCCGGCCTGGTCCGCGACGTCGAAGGAAGAGCGGCTCGACGCGCTGCGCCGGCTGCAGGCCGCGGTCGCCGCGCGGAGGAACGAAATCGCCGACGCCGTCCTCATGGAGTACGGCGCGCCGGTGCGCAACGCGTGGATGGTCGATTCGGCCCCCGGTGCGATCGCCGACATGATCACGACCTTGGAGGGCTTCGACTTCACACGGCGCATCGGCAAAGCAACGGTGGAAATGGCACCGATCGGCGTCGCCGGCCTGATCACACCGTGGAATTCCGATCCGTTCATCATCTGCGACAAGCTCGCGACCGCTCTGGCGGCCGGCTGCACCGTCGTCATCAAGCCGAGCGAGATGAGCGCGACGCAGACCCAGGTCGTGACCCAGGCACTCCACGAGGCCGGATTGCCCCGGGGTGTCTTCAACATCGTGACGGGGCGCGGCGATGTCGTCGGGTCCGCGATCACCCGTCACCCTGACGTCGCCAAGATCTCCTTCACCGGCTCGACCGCGGTCGGCAAGATCATCTTCCGTGAGGCGGCCGAGACGATGAAGAGCCTGACGCTCGAACTCGGCGGTAAGTCTCCGTCGATCATCCTCGACGACGCCGATCTCGAGGAAGCCGTCACCGGCGCGCTGATGGCCGGGTTCGCCAACAGCGGCCAGGCGTGCGTCGCCGGCACCCGCATCCTCGTCCCGGAGAACCGGCTGGAGGAGGTGCTCGCTGTCGCCACGGCGAAGATGGCCGACTTCCCGGCCGGTGACCCGGGCGACCGGGCGACCGCCATCGGTCCGATGGTGAGCGAACGGCAGTGGGAGCGGGTCCAGGGCTACATCCGTCGTGGTGCCGAGGAAGGCGCCCGGATCGTCGTCGGCGGACCCGGCCGCCCGGAGGGCCTCGCGGACGGATACTTCGTGCGACCGACCCTGTTCGCGGACGTCACCAACGACATGACGATCGCGCGCGAGGAGATCTTCGGGCCGGTGCTGTCGATCATCACCTACCGTGACGAGGACCACGCCGTCGAGATCGCCAACGACACGGACTACGGCCTGCACGCCTACGTGTTCTCGTCAGATGTCACGCGAGCCCGCCGCATCGCGTCGCGGCTCCAGGCGGGCCGGGTGGCGATCAACGGTGGTTACGAGCCGCTGTCCCCGTTCGGGGGATTCAAGCAGTCGGGCATCGGGCGGGAATACGGCACCTACGGTCTTGAGGGCTTCCTCGAACCGCGGTCCGTGATGGTCTGACGGACATGCCCACGGCGGCGCCGGTCGACGGGCCCTGTCCCGGCCGCGGACCACCGAGCCCTGCATGAGCGGGAGTGCGGACACGATGCACACGACTCACCGGGGCCGGGTGGTGCCGATCTCCGCGAGGGCGGCGCAGGTGCGGGTGACCACGGCCTAGGACCGACCGTGGAAACTCGACCGGGCTTGAGGCCAAGGCCGTGCCGCACGCCGAGGGGCCCGTACCGGACAGGCCTCAGACCGCGCTGCCGGCCTTCCAGTCCGCCCAGGACAGGTTCCAGCCGTTGAGGCCGTTGGAGGCCTCGACGGTCTTCTCGCCGGAGTTCTTGACGATCACCACGTCACCGAGCATCGAGCTGTCGTAGAACTTGTAGCCCGCCACCGAGGAGTCGCTCGCGCCCTTGGCGTCGTGCAGGCCGACGCAGCCGTGGCTGGTGTTCTGGCTGCCGAAGACCGACGTCGACGCCCAGTAGTTGCCGTGCACGAAGGTGCCGGAGGTGGTGAGGCGCTGGGCGTGCGGGACGTCGGAGATGTCGTACTCGTCGCCGAGGCCGACCGTGGAGGACTCCATCCGGGTCTGCTTGAACCGCTCGCTGATCACCATGATCCCGGACCAGGTGGTGTGCTGGGCGTTGCCGCCGGAGACCGGGTAGGTGGCGTACGTGGCGCCGTCCCGCTTCACCACCATCTCCTTGGTCGACAGGTCGACGGTGCTGATCTGCTCGCGGCCGATGTGGAAGGTGACGTCCTTCGACTGCACACCGTAGATGCCGTCGGAGCCCTCGACGTCCTTCAGCTTCAGGCTGAGGGTGATCTTGGTGCCGGACGCCCAGTAGGTCTCCGGGCGGAAGTCGAGCCGGGTGTCGCTGAACCAGTGCCCGACGATCTCGACCTCCGGCTCGGCGGTCACGGTGATCGCCTTCTGCACCGCCGCCCGGTCCGCGACCGCGTGCGTGAAGTTGATCGACACCGGCATGCCGACGCCGGACGTGGAGTCCGCCTCGGGCGTGAAGTAGCCGATGAACGTCTCGCCGGGGGCCTTCGTGGTGAAGGTGGCCACCGTCTCGTCGGTCGCGCCCTGCGCCTTCGCCGTCACCGTGTACTTCGTGCCCGAGTACGGGTTCTTCGCCGACGTCCATTTCGTCTTCGCGTCGTTGAAGGACCCCGACAGCGTCGACCCGTCGTTGCCCGCGACGGTCACGGAGGCCAGCGTGCCGTCGGTCACCGTGACCTCGACCGGGGTGGTGAAGTCGGCCTTCTTGGTGCCGGAGACCGGCGTGACCGTGATCGTCGCCTTCTTGGTCGCGGACTTCACGGAGGCCGTGGCACCCTTGCCGCCGGTGGTGGCCGAGGCGTCCGCGGAGGAACTGCATCCGGCCAGCGCCGCCCCCGCGGGCACCGCGCCGAGAGCGGTGAGGATCCCGCGCCGGGACCACGTCCCCGACTGCCGCCCGGACCCGTTCGATATGTGCTGGACGCCCACGACACGCCTTCCTGACTTGTACACCTGTGTCAGGGCATCCTGCGCCGGTTGTATGGGTGGTTCCTTTGAATCACGGGGGTGCTCGCTGAGATTCCAATGAGGAGCGGGAAGGTCACCCCGCGCGGCCGCGGTCAATCCCCGGCGGACCGGGGCGAGTCGGCCGGAACCCGGGTTGTCCCGGTCCGCCGATCGTGAACAGAGTATGAACGCCCGACCGGCGGCCTGAGTTTCCGGTGAGATCACCTGCCCGGCCTGGCTTCCCCACCTACCCGATCGGAATAGTGAAGAAGCAGTAAGCCGACCCCGCCGGAGGTATTCCGTGACCGACGTCCGCAAGCGGCACAACGTGGCCATCGTGGGAGCAGGCGCGGCGGGCACCCTCACCGCCGTCCAGCTCTGCGAGACGGCGCACCGCCGCCGGACTCCGCTCGACCTCGTCCTGATCGACCCGGCCCCGGAGGCGGGCCGCGGCACCGCGTACGCCACCCGCGACCCCCGGCACCGGCTCAACGTGCCCGCCGGCAACATGAGCGCCTACCCGGACGACCCCGGGCACTTCGTCCGCTGGCTCTGCCGGCACGGCGAACCCGCCGTCACCGGCGCCGACTTCGCCACCCGCTACCGCTACGGCGCCTACCTCGCCGACACCCTCGGCCAGGCCGTCGTCCGCGCCCACGGCACGGTCGCCGTACGCCGGCTGCGCACCCTCGCGGAGAGCTGTACCGGCACCCCCGACGGCCGGGTCGAACTCCACCTCGCCGACGGGGGACCCCTGGCGGTGGACAGCGCGGTCCTGGCCACCGGCCCCGCCGGGGCGAGTGCCGGCTGGGCCCCGCCCGTCCTGCGCACCTCACCCCGCTTCATCGGCACCCCGTGGGCGCCGGAAGCCCTGGACCCGGTACGGGACAGCCCCGACGACGTCCTCCTGGTGGGCACCGGCCTGACCGCCGTCGACCTCGCCCTCACCCTCGACCGTCCCGGCCGCACCGTGCACGCGCTCTCTCGCAGCGGGCTGCTGCCCCAGCCGCACGCCCTCGGCCCGGTCGGCGCCATGCCCGCTCCCGACGGTCTCGACGACACCTCGCTCGGTCGGCTCCGGCGCGCGGTCTACCGCCATGTGAGCCGTTCGGTGCGCACCCACGGCGACTGGCGCCCCGGCCTGGACAGCCTCCGCCCGCACACCGCCCGGCTGTGGCGCAGCCTCACCCCCGAGGAGCGCGAGGAGTTCCTGGCCCGTGAGGGCGCCCTGTGGAACACCCACCGCCACCGCATGGCCCCTGCCACCGCCGAACACGTCTCCCGCGCCCGCACCGCGCGGCGGCTGCACGTCCACACCGGCACGGTGGTGCGCGCCACGGACGCCGAAGACGGCTCCCTCGCGGTCGAGTTGTCCAACGGGCAGGTGCTGCACGTCGGTTGGGTGGTCGACTGCACAGGGCCGGGCCGCCGTCCCGACACCCCGCTGTGGCAGGCCCTGTTCACCGCCGGGCTGGCCGTCCCCGGCCCGCTGGGCATGGGCGTGGCCACCCGCGACGGACAGCTCGCCGATGCCCGAGGCCGCCTCGCCGGACCCCTGTTCACGCTCGGTGCCCCGCGCCGGGGCGAGTTGTGGGAGACCACGGCGATCCCCGAGATCCGCGTCCAGGCGGCCGAGCTGGCCCAGCGGCTGCTGCCGCTCCCGGAGCGCCGGCGGGGCGCGCGGCGGCCGGTCGACGGCCAGGGGCTGCCGCTGTCCACCCACGCCGAGGCGGCCGCCGCCTACCGCAGCGGCCTCGACCGGGTCCTCAAGGTGCGCTCCGGCGCAGAGGACGCCTTCGCCCGCGCGGTCGCCCTCGACCCCGGCTTCGCGCTCGGCCACGCGGCCCTCGCCCTGCTCGGCCACGAGTGCGCCGCCGCCGTCGACGTGCCGCGCGCCCTCGCCGACGCCCAGCGCAGCGCCCGTGAACGCGCGGACGAACGCGAGCGGTCCTTCGTGGACGTGGTCACCCGCCGGGTGACCGGTGACGACGGCGACGAGGCGCTCGTACGGCATCTGCGTGAGCACCGGGGAGACGCGCTGGCGCTGGCGGCGGCCGTGCCGACCATCGCGTTCTCCGGGGTCAGCGACCTGCAGGACGACGACGCCCTCAGGCTGCTCGACCTGACCTCGCCCGCGTACGACGGGCACTGGTTCCACACCTCGCTGCTGGCCTTCCTGCGCCAGGAGCAGGGGCGGCTGCACGAGGCGGGCGAGCTGGCCCACCGCGCGCTGGCCGCCGAGCCGGCCTCAGGGCACGCGGTGCACGCCCTGGCGCACGTCCACTACGAGTCGGGGGCGCACGAGGCGGGCCGGGACTGGCTCGACGGGTGGGTGTCCGGGCACGGCCGGGGGGCGGTGCACCGGGCGCACTTCTCCTGGCACATCGCCCTGCACGAACTCGCTCTCGACGACCCGGCCGCCGTCCGCAAACGGTGGTTCGCGCAGCTCGCGCCGGGCCGGGTGGTGAGCGGGGTCCGGGCCCTGGTCGACTCGGGGTCGCTGCTGTGGCGGGCCCGGGTGAGCGACAGCTGGCGGGGCGACCTCCCCGTGGCCGGGGTGCTGGAGGCGGTGGAACGCGACGTACTGGAGCGGCCGCAGACCGCGTTCACCGCCCTGCACGCGGCCGTCGCCCTCACCGCGGCCGGGGATCTGGCCGCGCTGCGCCGGCTGCGCGATCACGCCGCCGGCGCCGACGCGGTGCAGCGCGAGGTGGTCGCCCCGCTGTGCGAGGCGTTCGCCGCGCTCGTCGAGGAGCGCTTCCAGGAGGCGGCCCGGGGGCTCGACGCGCTGCTGCCGGTGCTGCGCCGGGTCGGCGGCAGCGCCGCCCAGCGGGAGGTGGTGGAGGAGACCCTGCTGTACGCCCTGGTGTCGGACGGCCGTTGCGAGGCGGCCCGGCGACTGCTCGACGCCCGCCTCGACCGCACGGGGGCCCCGCGCGACCGGCGGCTGCGTGCGGGGCTGGCCTCCTGAGCGGCCGGGGGCCCGGCCATCCACCGGTTCGCCGACGAGGGCTTCAAGTGCCGGCTGGCGACCGCCAACCTGCTCGGCGAGGAGGGCCGCGGCTACGCCCAGTTCCTCCGCATCCTCGACGAGGGCCG
>NZ_JBEOYD010000045.1:0-82144 GCF_040296885.1 Streptomyces sp. NPDC001980
GNCCTCATCGGCAGCGAAATATGATGTATTTCAAGCAATTGCTGATCCAACCCGCCGAGAAGTAATACGGTTATTAAGCGACAGCGCGCTGGAGTTGCAGGTGAAGGCGGTGCTCGCGGGCGATCTGCGGATCGAGCAGGACCTCAGCCGCTGGTTCCCGGTCTGGGGTGCCCCCGGCCTCTGACCGGCCGGAGGCACTCGCGGCCTACTTCCCCTTCTCGTTCTGCTGGCGACGGGACTCCAGGGGGCGCTCGCGGCGGTAGCGGCGCTCCCACTTGGCCTGCTGGTCGCGGCGGTCGCGGTACGTCTTGTAGTCGCCGGCCATGCCCCCTCCCCCGCCGGACGAACCGCCCGACGAGGAGGCCGACGACGAGCCCCGCCCGTACTGCACGTACAGGAAGAGCAGGGCGACGGCGGCGAGCCACCAGCTGTGGTTGCCGAATCCGAGGATGACCAGGACGACGGTTCCGGATAGGACGATGGTGCCCATGACGGGCCTCCGTGGCGTGGGTGTGTGAGCGGTCGACGGATCCGACGGCGCGCGGGGGACGGGCGGCCCTCCGTCAGTGCGCGGCAGTGTAGTCCCGAGTCCCGGGGGCGCGGCCTGCCCTTGGGAAAGCGGTGGTGGACCACTCCGCAACGCCTCTCCAGCGTAGGGAGCCGGTCACTCGGCGTGCATCCCGTTTTCCGTGCGGGCGGGTGCGGGTGCGTACGGGTGTGCACCCGTGGGTGAATGTGCGGCATGGATCAACTCACCGGCTTCACCCACGAGTACGACGGCGAACGCCTCAGCGGGGTCCGTACCCCGGCCGCACACGGCACGGACGGCACGGACGGACCGGTCGCCGTCCTGCTGCACGGCGCCGGCAACGGCAGCGAGCGGCGACTGCGCCCGCTGCTCGCGGAGTTCACCGCCCACGGCTGCCCCGCCCTGGCCTTCGACTTCTCGGGCCACGGCGAAAGCACGGGCGCGCTCGGCGAGTTGAGCCTGCGCCGCCGCTTCGAGCAGGCGACGGCGGTGATCGACGCCCAGGTGGAGCCGGACCGCCCGCTGATCCTGGTGGGGTTCAGCATGAGCGGCCAGACGGTCGGGGATCTCGTACGGCACTACGGCGACCGCGCCTCGGCGATCGGCCTCTGCTCCCCCGCGGTCTACACCCCGGAGGCCTGGGACGTTCCCTTCGGCGACGGCACCGGCCGCTTCACCGAGCTCATCCGCACCCCGGACGCCTGGCGTACCTCACCCGCCCTGGAGGTGCTCGGCTCCTACCGGGGCCGGGCGGTCCTCGCGGTGCCCGGCACGGACGAGGTGATCCCGCCGCAGGTCACGGAAGCCGTCCAGGACGCCCTGCGCACCCGGTCCCGGTACACCCGCTTCGAACTCCCGGACGCGGAGCACCGTCTGGGCCTCTGGTTCCACGACCACCCGGACGACCGGCGGGAGTTCGTCACGCTGCTGCTGAAGCGGCACGGCTGACCCGGAACGGCCGGCTCAAACGGCCGGCTCAGACCCCCGGCAGCGCCGTCAGGACACCCGCGGTGACGGCCGCGCCTAGGGCGGCGTGGTCGGTGGCGGTCTGGTCGGCGTAGGCGAGGGCGAAGTCGGTGACCGCGTGGTCGAAGGTGTCGGTGCCGCCCAGGTAGGCGGCGATGGCGATGCGGTCACCGGAGCGGGCGTGGGCGCGTGCCAGGGCCGCACCGCACAGGGTGGCGTAGCCGCGCAGGCCGTTCGGGTCCATGCCGGCGACCTCGGCGGACCCCTTCGTGTCGCGCAGTTGCCGCCAGTAGAAGGCTCGTCCCTGGGGCCCGGTCAGCCACCCCAGGAAGATGTCCCCGGCGGCCTGGAGCAGCCGCTGCCCGGCGACCACCCGATGGCCGTGGTGGGCGTACGGGCCACTAGGCAGATGCTGCTCCAGTACCGACGTCCGGGCCTCCTTGATCTGCAGGAACAGCGGGTCGTCGGCGTCCCGGCCGGCCAGCAGCACGAGGAAGCAGCGGGTGCCGACGCTGCCGACGCCGACGACCTTGCGGGCCGCGTCGACGAAGCGGTAGCGGTCGAGGAGGAGCCTGCGCTCCCCGGCGAGGGTGGAGCGGTAGTCGCTGAAGATCTTGCGCAGGGAGGCCATGTCGGAGGCGCCGGCCGGTTCGAGGAGCGGCGGGTCCTTGATGATGCGGCGCTGTCCGCCGGTCGTCTCGGTGAGCCGGCCGAGCGCGTGCAGGCTGGTGCGGCGCCGGGCCCGGGTGAGGGTGTCCTCGATCCGGCGCCGGGGGCGCGCGGAGCGGACCAGGGCCGTCAGGCAGTCGGCGTCGACCCGCTCGTACCAGACGGCGAGTTCCCCGAGCCCCGCCAGCCGCCGCATGGCGGTCCGGTACGCGGCCACGGCCGCCCGGGAGGCGGCGCGGGCCTCCGGGTCGCTGTGCCCGTTCTCGCGGGCGGCGACGGCGACGGACGCGGCGAGCCGTTTGACGTCCCACTCGAAGGGCCCCGGGAACGTCTCGTCGAAGTCGTTGAGATCGAAGACCAGGGTCCGCTCCGGGGACGCGTACAGCCCGAAGTTCAGCAGATGCGCGTCGCCGCACAATTGCACGGTGAGCCCGGTGTGCGGCCGGGCGGCGAGGTCGGCGGCCATCACGGCGGCCGCGCCGCGCAGGAAGGCGAAGGGCGAGGCGGCCATCCGCCCGTACCGGATCGGCAGCAGCTCGGGCAGCCGGTCACGGCCCTGCCGCTCCAGTACGGCGACGGGGTCGGGGCGGTCGACGGCGGCCAGCCAGCAGGCGTGCGCCGAGCGGGAAGCCCGCTTGCGGGCGGCCTTGCCGCGGGCGGCACGGTCGGCGGGTGTGGACATACGGCGCTCCCCTCGGTCGACTGCTCCCTCCTTGACCTGCTGATCGCAGTGAAAGGGAGGAGCGGGGGCGCCCGCACGCCGAGTCCGGCGAACAGGTGATTGTCAGTGGCGTCGGGCAGGATGCGGTCAGGAGTCCATGGGGAGGTCGGCATGAGCGGCGGGCGGCGGCACATCGGGGTGGCGGAGCGGCGTGCCAGGCTGGCGTTGCGCCATCGGCTGGCGGGCCCGGCGCGGGCGACGACGCCGGAGGAGGTCGCCGAGGCGCTGGTGGCGCTGCACGGCTCGGATCCGGCGACGGTGTTCCTCGCGGTGGGGGCGCGGCTGGCCGACGCGGCGAAGACCGTGCCGGAGACGGAGCGGGCCCTGTACGAGGACCGCACCCTGGTGCGGATGCACGGCATGCGGCACACGGTCTTCGTCTTCCCCGCGGATCTCACGGCGGTCGTCCACGCCTCGACGGGCCTGACGGTGGCCGCCCGCGAGCGCGCCGCTCTGCTGAAGGACATGGCACGGGCCGGCGCCCCGGACGCGGCCTGGCTCGCGGAGGTCGAGTCCTCGACGCTGGCCGAGCTGGCCCGGCTCGGGCAGGCGACGGCGACGGAGCTGACGGCCGGCGAGCCACGCCTGCGCGAGCAGTTCCCGTACGCCGTCGGCAAGAGCTACGAGGGCATCCACACCGTCTCGACGCGCCTGCTGAGGGTCCTGGGCGTGGAGGGCAAGGTGGTGCGGGGCCGCCCGCTGGGCTCCTGGACGTCGAGCCAGTTCCGCTGGGCTCCGGCCCCGGTCCATCCGCACCTGGACCCGGCCGAGGCCCAGGCGGTCCTGCTGAACCGCTGGCTGCACGCCTGCGGCCCGGCCACGGAAGCGGACCTCAAGTGGTGGACGGGATGGCGGGTGACCGAGGTCCGCCGGGCGCTGACCGCGATCGGAGCGGAGCCGGTGACCCTGGACGAGGACGACACGGGGTACGTGACGGCCGGCGATCTGCCGGCGGTCACCGGGCCGTCCCGCCCCTGGGCGGCCCTCCTCCCCGCCCTCGACCCGACGGCCATGGCATGGCAGCGGCGGGACTGGTACCTGCCGCCGGAGCTGCGGCCGCTGCTCTTCGACAGAAGTGGCAACGTCGGGCCGACGGTGTGGTGGAACGGGCTGGTGGTGGGCGGCTGGGCGCAGCGCCGGGACGGTGAGATCGTCTGGCGGATCCTCGATCCGGGCATCCGGCGAGAGGCCGAGCAGGCGGTCGCGGCGGAGGCGGAGCGGCTGCGCGGCTGGGCAGGAACCGCGAAGGTCACCCCGCGGTTCCGGACGCCGGTGGAACGGGAGTTGAGCGGCTGAGCTGGAAAGGAGCGGCGGCTGCAGCGCCCCGCAAGGGGCGCTGGGGGTACCCCGGCCGAAGGCTGGGGGGGAACTGCGCGATCAGCCCCCACCGGCCCGCAGCCGGAGCACAAGGGCCGCGCCCCCGATGCGGGGGCCTGGGGGCGGCAGCCCCCGGTCGGCCGAGCGCCGGGCGCCGCGCGGAACACACGGCACCCGGCACCACCGGCTCACCGCGAATATCGCATCAGCGCCCGCACCATGTGGCACGTCGTGTCCGACGGCGGGTGGATCCCGATGCTCTCCGCCGTGCTCCGTATCGTCTCGTTGCGCGCCTGGTTGGGCAGATAGACGCCGGAGTCGAGCAGGGCGATGGCGAGGCGCATGGCCTTCAGGCGGCGGTTGTGGGTGACGTACCACTCGCGTGGCCGCCCGGCCGGCAGCGGACGCTTCTCCGCCGGCGCATACGGCGAGTCGAGCAGCACCGCGCGCTTCGCGGTGGACTGGGTCGGCAAGGACTTCGGCTTCGGCTTCAGAGCGGCAGTGGGCACAGGCATCCTCCTGTCGCGGTCGGAGCGCCCCCGGACCTCCCGGCGACTCTCTCGAACACTGCTCCCAGTGTACCGGCCGGCACTGACAACGAGACAGACCGCGAGGGCGCCGAACACCCAGGTGGAGACAGGTATTTCAGGTGGGGCGCGATGTACGGGAGGGGCTCTCACGACATCCCCGGAATTCGAACAGATCGGCTCCGGACGGCGGCTCGCGTACCGTTCCCCGCATGGAGATCTGGATCAATCCCGCCTGCTCGAAGTGCCGCAGTGCGATCGGCCTGCTCGATGCCGAGGGGGCCGACTACACCGTCCGCCGCTACCTGGAGGACGTACCGAGCGAGGACGAGATCAGGGCCGTGCTCGGACGGCTCGGGCTCGAACCGTGGGACATCACCCGCACCCAGGAGGCGGTCGCCAAGGAACTGGGACTGAAGGCGTGGGCGCGGGACGCGGGCGCGCGCGAGCGGTGGATCACGGCCCTCGCCGAGCACCCCAAGCTCATCCAGCGGCCGATCATCACCGCCGACGACGGCACGGCGGTGATCGCCCGCACCGACGAGGCCGTACAGGAAGCGCTGGCCAGGAGCAAGAGCTGAACAGCCCTCAACTCCAGTGTGACGCAGGTTACTTCAGTGACTCCTGTAACCGCTGAGTAACGACGTTCGGCATCTCGTACCTATCGGCGTACGTTCCCCCACCCCCTTTCAGGAGGCGCGCATGTCGCGTAGGAGAACTCTCGGCGCCAAGAAGACCGTCGCACTGCTGGTCGGCGCCGCAGCCGTGGCCGGCGGCGGGGCCTTCGTCCTGGCGTCCACCTCGAACGCCGCGCAGACCTCGCAGAGCGCGAAGACACTGTCGTCGGCGGCGGACTCGACCGTCTGCTCGGGGCTGGCCACGGCCCTCGGCAACAACCAGAAGTTCATCGCGGACCAGAAGGCGAACCCGGACGCGCAGTCGTCGGCCCGGATCGCCAACCGCGAGGCGGTCATCGAGCAGATCAAGGTCCAGCAGAAGGCGTCCGGTTGCGTCGTTGGGGAGTCGGCTCAGGGCTCCCAGGCGGCGAGCGGGACGCAGACGGGCCAGACCGGGCAGACCGGGCAGACCGCCACGGCAGCGCCCTCGAAGAGCGCGGCCACCGGCAACACCGGTAACACCGGCGGCGCCGCCGCCTCCGGGCAGCAGGTCTGCAAGGGCTCGACGGTCACGCTGTCCGGTGAGGCCGGCGCGCCGGCCGCCTCCAGCAACCAGTTCCCGGCGGGAACCACGCTGAAGGTCACCAACCTGGACAACAACAAGTCCACGACGGTGAAGGTCACGTCGGTCTCCGGCAGTTGCGTGCTGCTCAACAACGCGGCCTTCGAACAGGTCCGGGAGCCCGGCAAGTTCCTGATCCGCCGTGCGCTGATCGAGAAGGTCGGCTGACCCGGAACGACGGGTCGAGGCGACGGGTCGAGGCTCGGCTGCCGGCTTTCACGGAGGGAAGGCCGGCGGCCGCCGCGAAGGGGCGGGCACGTTGCCCGAATTGGGCTTCGTACCCCGCCCGCCCGGGTCTCACAACGTGAGTCGCACCACAGAACCACCAGGTAACACCGGGTTCACATTCGAGCAATGATCGGGAAATCGCCTGTTGACAGGCTGCCGGGCAACACCGAGGCGCCCCAGTGCCGTAGCGCCACTGCACCCGCAAGTGCGCCCGACCCACCCCGAAGGATGTGGCCCGTGACCTTCAAGGCTGAGTACATCTGGATCGACGGCACCGAGCCGACGGCCAAGCTGCGTTCGAAGACGAAGATCATCGCGGGCGCCCCCGCCGGTCTCGACGCGCTGCCGATCTGGGGCTTCGACGGGTCCTCCACCAACCAGGCCGAGGGGCACTCCTCGGACCGCGTACTCAAGCCGGTCTTCACCTGCCCGGACCCGATCCGCGGCGGCGACGACGTCCTCGTCCTGTGCGAGGTCCTGGACATCGACTTCACCCCGCACTCCTCCAACACGCGCGCCGCGCTGACCGAGGTCGCGGAGAAGTTCGCCGCCCAGGAGCCGATCTTCGGCATCGAGCAGGAGTACACCTTCTTCGACGGCTCCCGCCCGCTGGGCTTCCCCGAGGGCGGCTTCCCGGCCCCCCAGGGCGGCTACTACTGCGGTGTCGGCGCCGACGAGATCTTCGGCCGCGAGATCGTCGAGGCGCACCTGGACAACTGCCTGAAGGCGGGTCTGGCGATCTCCGGCATCAACGCCGAGGTCATGCCCGGCCAGTGGGAGTTCCAGGTCGGCCCGGTCTCCCCGCTGGAGGTCTCCGACCACCTGTGGGTGGCCCGCTGGCTGCTCTACCGCACCGCCGAGGACTTCGGCGTCTCCGCCACCCTCGACCCGAAGCCGGTCAAGGGCGACTGGAACGGCGCCGGCGCGCACACCAACTTCTCCACCAAGGCGATGCGCGAGGGCTACGACGCGATCATCACCGCCTGCGAGTCGCTCGGTGAGGGCTCCAAGCCGCTCGACCACGTCAAGAACTACGGCGCGGGCATCGACGACCGTCTCACCGGTCTGCACGAGACCGCCCCGTGGAACGAGTACTCCTACGGCGTCTCCAACCGCGGTGCCTCGGTGCGTATCCCGTGGCAGGTCGAGAAGGACGGCAAGGGCTACATCGAGGACCGCCGCCCGAACGCCAACGTCGACCCGTACGTCGTGACCCGGCTGATCGTCGACACCTGCTGCACCGCCCTGGACAAGGCCGGCCAGGTCTGATCCGCGGACGACTCTCCCGAAGGGGCGCCCACCGTGACGGTGGGCGCCCCTTCGGCATGGCGTCGTGTCAAAGAAGCGTCCAAGCAGTGAGAGGAGGGTCCTGTTTCCCGGCTGTGTCTGCTTCAATGGGCGCATGGCCAGCTTCCAGAAGTGCAGCGCGACGGGTCGCCAGGACCTTGAGCCGTTCTGGCCTTCTCGTCAGCACCACGACTTCGACCGGGTGTGTTGCCGCGCGACGAACGCGCGGGCCCTCTAAAGCCGTACACCCCGGCCTTCGGCCAGCGCGGAACGCAGTACGTCCCCGCGGCGCGCCCGACCACGAATCGTGGCCGTCGCCCTCGACCGACTGACTCCTCGCGCGAAAGAGCTGACGTCTCATGGCGACCACTCGTTCCCTCTCCCCCACCTCCGCCCTCACCGCCTCCTCGCCCGGCCGGCACCGGCTGCGTGCCGTCGACCGGGACGAGGTCGTGGACATGACGGAGCTGCTGCCACCGGGCGCCACCTGGCTGCCCGCCCCGCAGCACGCCCTGCCCACCCTGCCGGGCCAGCCGCCGATGATCGGCTACCTGGTCCTGGTCCCGGCGGACCAGCAGCCGCCCTTCCTGCCGGTCGCGGTCCCGGACCCGGACCCGGAGGAGCCGGCCGCCGAACCCGCCGCGACCGCAGCCGGCAACCGGCCGCTCGTCACCATCGACACCGTGGAGCGCACCGCCCAGGTCGACGGGCGTGAACTCGACCTCACCTACCTGGAGTTCGAGCTGCTCGCCCATCTGGTGGCGCATCCGGGCCGGGTGCACACCCGCGACCAGCTGGTCACCACGGTCTGGGGCTACGGCCACGTCGGCGACGGCCGCACGGTCGACGTCCATGTCGCCCGACTGCGCCGCAAGCTCGGCGCGGAGCACCGCAGGGCGATCCAGACGGTCCGCCGGGTGGGATACAAGTACACCCCGCCGACAGGCCGCTGAGGGGCCACGACGGGCCGCTCCGCCCTCGGCTGAACCCCGTTACGTCCGGCATCCCCCGGGGACACGATCAACGGCATGAGGCTCTGGTGCCGGCGGTACGGAGTTCGTGGAGCGGGCGGTCGTCGAGGCGGCGCTCGGGCCGCGGCTGGAAGGTGACCGTCTTCCACCGGGGCAGCGCGCGGGCGCTCGGGGATCCGCCGGCAGGGGTTTGATCTGAGCTGCGGGCCGGTGAGGGCTGGTCGCGCAGTTCCCCGCGCCCCTTACGGGGCCTCAGGCAGCGCCCTGAAGGGGCGCGGGGGGTACCCCGGCCGAAGGCTGGGGGAGGAACTGCGCGACCAGCCACGACGGCGCCGCAGTCGGCAGACGGCAGGTCGCGGCACTTCCGGCGGAGCGCTCAGAGCTCCCGGGGTGTATCCAGCACCACCCCCTCACATGGGGCTTCGGGCCAGTGACCCTCTCCCGGGAGGTTCGGGAGACTGGTCGTATGACGACGAACACAGACAGCGGTGGCTTCCGTGCCAGGGCGCGGGAGACCGTGCTCGCCGCCGTGCGGGGGCTGGTGCTGGCGTTGGTGATTCTGCCGGTCTCGGTGCTCTGCTTCACGCTGGCCGCGGTCTCGGTGGCGCTGATCCCGATCGGGGTCGGGATCGTCACCACGCCGTGGATCCTCGGCGGGGTGCGGGACGTGGCGGATGTACGGCGGCGGCTCGCGTACGAGTGGTGCGGGGTGCGGATCCGGTCGGCGTACCGGGCGATCCCGGCGGACGCCAACCCGTGGGCCAGGACCTTCGGGATGCTGCGCGACCCGCAGGTCGGGCGGGACGTGCTGTGGCTGTTCGTCGACATGACGGCCGGGTTCGTGACCGCGCTGCTGCCGGCGGTGCTGCTGTTCTATCCGTTCGAGGGGTTCGCGGTGGCCGCCGGGCTGTGGCGGGTGCTCACCCTCAGTGGCACCTACTGGTACGGCTTCGTGCCGGTCACCAACCAGGCCACCGCGTTCGGCGCCGCGGCCACCGCCGCCGTGCTGCTGGTCGGCGCCTGGTACCTGTGCCCGCGGCTGCTCACCGCCCACTTCCGGCTCACCCGCGCGGTCCTCGACCCCGGGAAGGGCGAACTCGTCGAGCGGGTGCGGGTGCTGACCGAGACCCGGAAGGACGCGGTGGACGCCTCGGCGGCCGAGCTGCGCCGGATCGAGCGGGACCTGCACGACGGGGCGCAGGCCCGGCTGGTCGCCATGGGCATGGACCTCGGGACGATCGAGATGCTCCTGGACAAGGACCCGGCGAAGGCGAAGCAGCTGCTCGCGCAGACCCGGCAGGCGTCCGTGGAGGCGCTGGGCGAGCTGCGGGACCTGGTCCGGGGCATCCATCCGCCGGTGCTGGCCGAGCGCGGGCTCGGGGACGCCGTACGGGCGCTGGCGCTGCGCCTGCCGGTGCCGACCGAGGTGACGGTGGAGCTGCCGGGGCGGGCGGACGCGCCGGTGGAGTCGGCCGCGTACTTCGCGGTGAGCGAGGTGCTGACCAACGCGGTCAAGCACTCCGGGGCCGACCGGATCTGGGTGGACCTGCATCACGTGCAGGAAGGCGGCGGCATGCTGCGGATCTCCGTCACCGACCACGGCCGGGGCGGCGCGGTGATCGGGGCCGGGTCGGGGCTCACGGGGGTGGAGCGGCGGCTGGGTACATTCGACGGCGTCCTGGCCGTCAGCAGCCCCGCGGGCGGCCCCACCATGGTCACCATGGAGATTCCGTGCGCGTTGTCCTAGCCGAAGACCTGTTCCTGCTCCGCGACGGACTGGTCCGGCTGCTGGAGGCCTACGGCTTCGAGATCGCGGCCGCCGTCGAGTCCGGACCCGAACTCGACCGCGCACTGGCCGAGTTGCGGCCGGACGTGGCCGTGGTCGACGTCCGGCTGCCGCCCACCCACACCGACGAGGGGCTGCAGTGCGCGCTCCGGGCGCGGCGGGACCGGCCGGGGCTGCCGGTGCTGGTGCTCTCGCAGCACGTGGAGCAGCTGTACGCGCGCGAGCTGCTGGCCGACGGCAGCGGCGCGGTGGGGTACCTGCTGAAGGACCGGGTGTTCGACGCGGAGCAGTTCGTGGACGCCGTACGGCGGGTCGCGGCGGGCGGTACGGCCATGGATCCGCAGGTGATCCAGCAGCTGCTGTCCCGGCGGGCCGACGACCGGCCGCTCGGGGGCTTGACACCGCGGGAGCTGGAGGTCATGGAGCTGATGGCGCAGGGCAGGTCGAACGCGGCGATCGCCGGGCAGCTCGTCGTCACGGAACGGGCCATCGCCAAGCACACCTCCAACATCTTCACCAAACTGGGACTCGAGGTGTCGGACGACGACAATCGGCGCGTCCTGGCGGTGCTCGCGTATCTGGACCGCGACCGCTGATTTTCCAGAAATCTCCCTGCTCAAACGGCAGTTGTGCCCCAAGTGCGTAACAAATCTCTGATGAATTTGTGAGACGCCTGAACACGTCTGAGACGGGCTGCGTATGAATGGACGCCGCTTCACTCCTGTCGGGCGCCTCGATGCCGCCCCGCAAGGAAGGTCTGAGGAGTTCCATGGGACGCAACATACGCAAACGCCGTTCGCCGCTGACCGTCAAGGTCATAGCCGCATCGGCGGCTGTCGCACTCGGCGGGGGCGGGCTGCTCTATGCGCAGATGAACGCTTCGGCTCACGAGTCGAACAACTCGGCGCAGAACTACACGAAGGCCGCCTCCGCGACGGTGGCGACCATCTCCTGCCCGGACGTCGGCCAGAAGCTGACGAACGTGCCGGCCAACGCCAAGATGGGGGTGGCCAAGGAGCTGGCGAACCTCGACAAGCAGATCACCGAGGCATACTCCCGGCTCGCCTCCACGCGCCAAGCGCAGGCGAACGACGCCAACTTCGTGCAGAACGCGATCATCGGCCCCCTGAAGGAGAAGCGGGCGGCCACGATCGACCGGATCCGCATCGACATCACGCGGGTCGGTGGCCAGTTCAACAGCGCGCTGTCTCAGCTCGCCGCCTGCACCACGCAGACCGCCAACCAGACCACCGCCGGGCAGGGCAACAACAACGGTGGTCAGAACAACAACGGCGGCCAGAACAACAACGGTGGCCAGAACAACAACGGGAACAACGGCCAGGCCAGCGCCGCCCCGAGTGCCAGTGCCAGCACCCCGGTCGACGTCGGTATCGGCGGACAGGCCGGCAACGGCCCCACCGCGGCCGACTTCGTGGACATCACCAAGGTCGCGAACAACGTCCTGGCCAAGCCGCAGAACACCGGCCAGGCCTCGACCGGTACCTTCACCACCCGTTGTGGCACGAACCAGAACAAGAACCACAACACCGACAACGTCATCGTGGCGCCCGGCGTGAACAATGGCGCGCACCACCTGCACGACTACGTCGGCAACCAGAAGGTCAACGCCTTCGCCACCAACGACTCGATGCTGGCGGCGCCGAGCTCCTGCCAGAACCAGAGCGACCTGTCGTCGTACTACTGGCCGGTCGTGCGTATTCAGAACGGCACGCAGGACTTCGACCAGAACGCGCTCGGCGGTGGCACCGAGGGCAACGTCGGCAAGATCCTGACGCCGGTCCAGGCGCAGATCAAGTACGTCGGCAGCCCGGCCAGCAAGGTCGTCGCGATGCCCCAGTTCCTGCGCATCATCACCGGTGACGCCAAGACCACGACCAACGGTCTGGCCAACGCCAACGCGCACTGGAGCTGCACCGGCTTCGAGAACAAGGTCCAGCTGACCGAGCAGTACCCGATCTGCCCGCAAGGCAGCCAGGTGGTGCGTACGTTCGCCTTCCAGAGCTGCTGGGACGGCACGAACATCGACAGCGCCAACCACCGTACGCACGTGGCCTTCGCCGACCCCGCGAGCGGTGTCTGCGGCAACGGCTTCAAGGCGATCCCGCAGCTGACCATGCGCCTGGTGTACAACATCACCCCGCCGACCGTGCAGAACGGCCAGGTGAAGAACGCCTACGCGGTGGACGGTTTCCCGGAGCAGCTGCACAAGGCCGCGACCGACCACGACGACTTCATCAGCATCACCAAGAACAACCTGGCGGCGAAGATCGCCAACTGCATCAACACCGGCCGCAAGTGCCAGTGAGCAGGAGCTAGCCGGCAACGCCGGTAACACGGAGCGGGCGGTGGGAATCTCCCACCGCCCGCTCTCGTATGTGCCGTACGGGACGCGAACCTCAGCTGGTGTGCTTGCTGTGGTCGGTGCCGATCTCCTCCTCGCCGCCCAGCGTGGTCCGGAGCGACTTGACGAGCTTGTCGGTGCCGACGGCGACCCACTTGCGGCCGACGAGGTAGAAACCGCCGTAGTCCTTGGCGTCGTTGATCCACTCGCGCTGGCCGCGGTCGGTGGCGAAGGTGGCGAAGACGAACTTGCCGGCGGGGACCTTGCAGATCGCCTGGCGGACCTCGTCGGAGTCGATCTGCATGTCCGGGGTGCACTTCACCTTGGCGGCCAGGCTCTCCAGGCTGCCGGTCGCGGTGACCGGGATCCTGGTCTCCGCCTTGCCGTCTCCGGATCCACAGCCCGCCAGCGCCAGTACGGCCACGGCGCCGGCCACGGCGAGCATCGGTCGGGTCGTCCTCATCTGTTCCTCCGGTCGCATTGCCGGCCCCGGGTGCCTTCAGGGGGCCCGTCCCCTTCGATACGGCTGCGGGCCGCGAAGCACTCACATCGGCTCACATCGTGCGGACACCGCAGTGTCACCCGTGTGGCGGTGACCAACCAACGGGTCGCTCGTTCTTCAGGACGTGCAGTCACAGGATGTAGCCCAGCGTCACGCAGCCGCCTCCGCCGGAGCCCCGCATCCGGCCGTCGATGTCGAGCAGGCCGAGGCCGCGCTCGTCGAGCACTACCCCCGGCTGGTCCGGCTCGCCTACCTGGTGCTGCCGCCGGGGCTCGCGCGCGGCCGCCGCGTCCTGACCGCGCACTCCCTGGTCCAGCGGGCGCTGCCCCGGGGCCGGAAGCAGGTTCCGGTGGTCCCGGCCCAGTCCAACGGGCGGCAGACCGACCCCGGGTACTCCCTGGTCCGCCTCGAAGTGGTGCGTACGGCACTGGAGGCGGGCCGGCCGCTCCGGCTCACCGCGTGGCCCCGGCGTGCCCAGCTGCCGCCGCTGCTCCCCCAGGTGTGGGGCCTCAGGCTCTTCCCGCGCTCCGGCGGCGCCGACGAACTCGCCCTGGACCAGCGGCTCGCCGGCCTCTCCGCCCCGGCCCGCGCCGCCTACGCGCTGCGCGGCCTCGAACAGCTTCCCGACGGCGACGTGCGGGGGCTCCTCCGGGCGGCCGGCGTCGAGCACCCCGAGGTCGCGCTCGCCGAGGCGAACGGCGTCCCGGCCGAGTACCCGCTGCTGGACTCCCCCGAGTTCGACCCCTGTTCGCTGCAGGCCCGGCCCACCGATCTGATGCGCCGCCGCCAGCACACCAAGGCCGCGCTCGCCGCCGCTGCCGCCCTCGCCGTGTGCGGGGCGCTGGTCGCGCTGCCGGGCGGCGGCTGGGGCGCCGACGGCGCGGCCGCCCCGGTGTACGCGCAGAACCCGGCCGCCCAGGCCGCCCTGGACCCGGCCCAGCTGGCGAAGGTCCCGGCCACGGTCTGGAAGACCGCCGCGCGCACCGACTTCTCCGTCTGGCCGGCCCGTGGCGCCCTCACCGGCGACACCGCGCTGCTGCGCCGCGCCCTCGCCGTCTGGGCCCGCCCCGGCGACACCGTCCGCGTCTCGGCGACCCCCGGCACCCAGACCGGCGGCCCGGCCGGGCCGCCCCAGCTGCTGTACGCGGGCGTGGTCGACAGCGCCCGGGTGGTGATCTTCTACGACGGTCTGCGCATCGCCCGCTACGCCGAACCGAAGGACGGCACCCAGGGCGCGGCCCTGGACTTCGCCCGGGCCGACGGCGCGACCGGCGCGGAGGCGAGCGCCCTGGTCCTGGGCCGCTCCGACGGCAACGTCCGCTATCTGACCGCGCCCTGGGTGACCAAGGCGGCCGAGCGGGACCTGATGAAGCCGGACACCGGGGCGCTGGACCTCGGGCTGACCGACGGGGTGACCGGTCCGCTGGCCAGCCCCGCGCTGCAGCAGGGGGCGTGCACGTCCTGGAACGTGCTCCAGCTGACCGACGCGCAGGGCGTGCACCTCGCGACCGACCTGGGCGAACTGATGCCGGCCCGGCTCACCGCCGGGCGGCCCGGCGAGACCGGCGAGGTCTCGGGGGCGGCGGCGCGGCGCGACTGGGCGCCGTTCGCCTGCTCGCTGGCCGCGGAGCGGTCGGCCGGGGTGCGCAGTGTCAACGCGTGGGCGTTCGCCGAGCAGCAGCTGCCGGACGCCAGTGGCAGCGGGTCGTGGGTGTGCACGCGCACCGAGACCTGGCGGGGCGACGGGACGGTGTCGCTGGCCCAGTTCCGGACGCCGGGCAGCCGGTACGGGGCGGTCGCGGCCAAGGGGGCCGACGTGACGGCCTGCGGTCCGCGCGATCCGCATGTGCTGGCCGGGGTGTTGTGGAAGTCCGGGGGCGGCCAGTGGTACCTGCTGGCCGCGGGCAGCCGTGACACCGCGTCGGTCCGGGCGACCGGCGGGGTCACGGCGTCGGCGCAGGGGACCCAGCTGGTGGCCAAGGCGAAGCAGGGGGCGCAGGCCGACCTGGCGGGGACACTGGAGGACGGGAGCGCGATCAGCGGGCTGCGGTGAGCCGGCACCGCCGGAGACTCTTGCTGACGTTCGCGTAAACAAGGTGGGCCGGAGGTCTTCTCAGGCCACCTACCCGTCAGTACATTGACGCCATGTCCAACAAGCAGCCGCAGCCGGTGCCGTCCGAGCACATCGCGCTCAAGGCCCGCAACGTGTCCTTCGCCTGGGAGGACACCCCTCTGCACTGGGTGCCCGGCGATCCCTTCGCGACGCACACCATCAACGTGCTGCACCTGCTGCTGCCCGCCGGCGAGCGGTGGTTCGTGCACGTCTACAAGCAGGTGCTGCCGCTGATCCGCGACGAGCGGCTGCGCGCGGACGTCGTCGGGTTCATCGGGCAGGAGGCGATGCACTCCCAGGCCCATGACGAGGTGCTGCCCCACCTCAGGGAACAGGGTCTCGACCCGACGCCGTACACCGCGCAGGTCGACTGGTTCTTCGAGAAGCTGCTCGGCGACCGGACCCTGCCGCCCGGGAAGGCCAGGCGCTGGTGGCTCCTCGAACGGGTCGCGCTGATCGCGGCCATCGAGCACTACACCGCCTTCCTCGGCGACTGGGTGCTCAACGCCGAGGAACTGGACCGGCGCGGTGCCGACCCGATGATGCTGGACCTGCTGCGCTGGCACGGCGCCGAGGAGGTCGAGCACCGGTCGGTCGCCTTCGACCTGTTCCTGCACCTCGACGGCGGCTACCGGCGCCGGGTGCGGACCTGGGCGACGGCGTTCACGGCGATCGTGTTCCTGTGGCAGCGCGGCGCCCGCTTCTTCATGGCGAACGACCCGACGCTCGCCGAGGGCCGGGCCAGGCTCCGGGACTTCTACCTCGCCGGCCGGCGCGGCACGCTGCCCGCCACCGGAGACATGCTGAAGTCGATCCCGCGCTACCTGAGCCGCACCTACCACCCCTCGCAGGAAGGCTCCACCGAACAGGCCGTCGCCTACCTGGCCTCCTCCCCCGCCGCGCTCGCCGCCGAGCAGGAGGGCAGGTGATGACGCCGAGGCTGCGGACCGTCGTCGCCGTCGCGGGCGCCGCGCTGCTCGTCAAGCGGGCCCTGCGCCGCCGTATCGAGGCCTCCCCGCTGTGGCCGATGCCGGCCCTGGATCCGCCGACCTCCGGGCAGCCGCGTTCCCGGGCGCTGCGGCTCCAGGTCGCCTCGCGCAGGACGGTCGCCGACGGGGTTGTCCAACTGCGCCTGGAAGGGAGGCAGTTGCCGGCCTGGCAGCCCGGCGCCCATCTCGACGTGGTGCTGCCGTCCGGGCTGGTCCGGCAGTACTCGCTCTGCGGGGACCCGGCCGACCCCTCGTCGTACACGGTCGCCGCCCGGCTGGTCGCGGACGGGCGGGGCGGCTCCCGGGAGGTCCACGAGCAGGTCGTGGAGGGCATGGAGCTGGAGGTGCGCGGGCCGCGCAACCGTTTCCCGCTCGTCGAGGCCGCCTCGTACGTGTTCGTGGCCGGAGGCATCGGGATCACACCGATCCTGTCGATGGTGCGGGCCGTGCCGGACGGGGTGGCGTGGCGGCTGCTGTACTGCGGGCGGACGCGCGGGTCCATGCCGTTCCTGGACGAACTGGCCGGGGACGAGCGGGTCACGGTCGTCGCGGAGGACGAGGACGGGCGCCCGGACCTCGACGCGCTGGCCGTCCCGGAGGACGCGGCGGTGTACTGCTGCGGTCCGGAGGGGCTGATGGCGGCGGTGGCGGAGCGGTTCCCGGCGGTCCGCCTCGAACGTTTCGCGCCGCGCACCGACACCGGCGGCAACCACGCCTTCGAACTCGAACTCCGGCGCACCGGACGGACGTTGACGGTCCCGGCCGACTCGTCCGTGCTGGCCACGGTACGGGCAGAGCTACCCGACACGCCGTACTCCTGCGCGCAGGGGTTCTGCGGGACCTGCCAACAGCGCGTGCTGGAAGGGGAGGTGGAGCACCGGGACGAGCTCCTCACGGACACGGAGCGTGCCGACTCGATGCTCATCTGTGTGTCGCGGGCCCGAAGTGGGAGACTTGTGCTGGATCTGTGAACATCCGTGAAGGGTCGGGTCCGTGGGAGGCCGGATCCGATCGGTAAGGTGTTCGCATGACAACCGGGGTACGCCGCAGGATGGGAGTCGAGGAGCGGCGGCAGCAGTTGATCGGCGTCGCCCTCGAACTGTTCAGCCGTCGCTCGCCAGACGAGGTCTCGATCGACGAGATAGCCTCGGCCGCGGGCATCTCGCGACCGCTGGTCTACCACTACTTCCCCGGCAAACTCAGCCTGTACGAGGCCGCGTTGAAGCGGGCCTCGGAGGATCTCGCGGGCCGCTTCAACGAGCCGCACGAGGGCCCGCTCGGAGCCAGGCTGCTGCGCGTAATGCGCCGCTTCTTCGACTTTGTCGACGAACACGGGCCCGGCTTCGCCGCGTTGATGCGCGGCGGCCCCGCGGTCGGTTCCTCGGCGACCAACGCGCTCATCGACTCCGTACGGCAGGTCGCCTACGAGCAGATCCTCTCCCACCTCGACATCACCGAGGCGCCGGCCCGCCTGGAGCTGGTCATCCGCTCCTGGATCTCGCTCGCCGAGTCGACGGCACTGATCTGGCTGGACGGGCGGCGCATCCCGCGCGCCGAGCTGGAGGTGCAGCTCGTCCACGACTTCGCGGCGCTGACCGCCGTGAGTGCGGCGTACGACGAGGAGATGACGGCGCTGGTGAAGCGGATGGTGCAGGGGGAGCCGACCGACGGGCCGTTCGCCGACCTCGCCGCTCGGCTGATCGCTTTGGCGGGCTAGCCCCCCGTACAGGCGGTCGGGCGACTGCGGCGCCGTCGTAGCTGGTCGCGCAGTTCCCCGCGCCCCTTTGGGGCGCTGAAGCTAGCCCTCGTACTTCCGGTAGGACGGGTCCAGGTCCCGTACCTCGGCGGAGGCGTGCAGGGTGATCCCGTCGGTCGGCGTCACATGGCTGCGGACCAACTCCAGCACGGCCTCCGTGAGCTTCGCCTTCGTCTCCTCGGTGCGTCCGGCGAGAAGCGCGATGGTCACATGCACGAGGGCGTCGCTCTGGTCCATGGCGTTGTATCCGTACGCGGAGTACCCGTCCCGGAACATGGTCTTGCAGGCCTCCGGCTTGGCGGCGGCGATCTCGACGACCGTCTCGTGCAGCGCGCGTACGAAACCGTCCGTGTCGAAGACGCCCTCGTCGGTCAGCACGGCGGTGTAGTCGACGGTGATCTGCGGCATCAGCGCTCCTGTTCTACGGCTACTGGGGCTCAGCCTAGTTCGCCAGGTTCAGTGCAAGGAGTGCGATGTCGTCCTCGCGGTCCCGGCCGAAGCAGGCGAGGAGGGTGTCGCACAGCGCCTCCAGGCCGGGCAGAGCACCGCCGGCGGCGGCCCGGAGGTGTTCCATCGAGACCGTGAGGTCGGTGCCGCGGGTCTCGATCAGGCCGTCGGTGACCATGAGGAGCCGGTCGGTGGGTTCGAGGACCAGCTCGGTGGGCGGCGGATGGGGCAGGCCCACCCCGAGCAGCGGACCGGACGCCTTGACGTACTCGGCGCTGCCGTCGTCGCCCAGTATCAGCGGTGGGATGTGGCCCGCGTTGGCGACGCGGGTGCGCCCGGTCCGCGGATCGATGAGGGCCAGGCAGACGGTGGCCGTGACCTCGGCGTGGTAGTGCTGGAGCAGCTGGTCGAGCCGTTCGGCGAGGGCGGACGGGTCGCTCTCGGTGAGACAGTAGGCGCGCAGTGCGTGCCGCAGTTCGACCATGACGGTGGCCGCGTCCAGCGAGTGCCCCACGACGTCCCCGACCGCGGTGAGCACCCCGTCGCCGACCCGCAGCGCGGCATAGAAGTCGCCGCCGATCTCGGTCTCCTGCGAGGCGGGCTCGTAACGGACCGCTATGTCGACGCCCGGCAGCTCGGGCAGCTGGTGCGGGCGGGGCAGGAAGCTGTGCTGAAGGGTGAGCGCGACATGCCGCTCCACCTGGTACATGAGCAGTGGCTCGGCGGCGAGCGCGGTGGCCTGGGCCAGCTGGGCCAGCAGCGCCTCGTTCTCGGGGTCGACCCTGCGCTGTCCGCGGGTGGGGGTGGCCACGCACACCGGCACCTTGCCGTCCTGGGTGAGGACCAGCGTCAGCCGGGCGTCGTGCTGCACCCCGGGCCGGAAGAAACCGGTGGGCCACAGCGGCGTCGGCACGGTGGTGATCCGGACCCCGGACTGCCCGCGGGTGAGCCGCCGCAGCAGACCGGCCACGTCCCGGTGGGCGCCCTCGTCGGGCAGGGCGAGGGAGGTGCGCTCCCGGTACAGGCCGCGGTACAGCTCGTCGTCCTGGTCGAGGACGAAGACGGCGGCGGGGCAGCCGAGGAGGCGTGCGGCACCGTCCGCGGCGGCGTCGGCCAGTTCGTGCAGCGAGCGTGCCGCCTGGATGGTGACGATCGTCTCCGACAGCAGTTTCAGCCGCCGTACCAGTGCCTGGTCGTCGGCGCGCAGCCGGGCGGCGCGCACCGCGGCCCGGACCGCCGCGTCGATCTCCTCCGGCTCGGCGGGCACCGTCAGATACGCCTCGGCCCCCGTGTCCAGCCCCGGGCAGCGGTCCAGCGGGGCGGTGCGCAGAGCCGAGAAGTGCACGACGGGCAGACCGGCCATGTGCGGCCGCTCCTTCAGCCGACGGCACAGCTCGAAGCCGCTCATGTCCGGCAGGTTCACGTCGATGAGGGCCACGTCGGGCAGGGCGCCTTTGCGCAGCCGTACGTCGAGCTCGCCGAGCGCCTGCCGACCGTCGGCGACCGCGACGACCTGGTGACCGGCCCGCCGCAGTATGGTGCCCATCGCGTACCGGCTCGCGGGCTCGTCGTCCACGACCAGCACGGTCGTGTCTGTCAGCTTGCCGTTGACGTCCATTCTCCCAGCCCCTGGACAACACCGGTGGGGCAGTACCCGGTGGCGGGCCTGCCCCACCAACGTAAGGCCTCGGTCACGACGTCCGGGAGAACACCGCCACCGTGCGCCCCGGAACCTCGAACGTACCCGTTTCCCGCTCGTACGATGCCGACTTGACGACGGAGTCCGCGCCCGACGCCTGCACCGGGTGCAGCCGGTAGCCGGTTCCGGCCAGGGTGCCCACCCGCTGCTCCTGCCGCTCGGGACTCGCGTTGAACACGACGACCAGATCACCGAGTTCCATGGTGATCACGCCGGGCGTCTCGTCCTTCCCGGACAGCGGGAAGGCGAGCTTTGCCTGCACCTGCGCGGCCGTGCCGAGCGAGAACGCCTTGTCGGTCGTGCGGATCTTCAGCAGGTCCTGGTAGGCGGCCGAGGCTCCGTCGATCTGCGCGCAGCCGACCTTCACCGAGGTCAGCAGCGGCTTGGCGTACGACCACTTGGACTGGTTGTCGGCGGCCGTCGGCAGTCCGCGGCCGAAGCCGTTGCCGTCGGCGCAGTTCCAGTGGATGGCATTGAACCAGTCGCCGCTGTCGAAGGAGTTGCGGTCCAGGGACTTGGAGCGCAGCAGGTCGGTGCCGGCCTGGGAGAGCGAAGGACCCTGCGAGAGGGCGGCCGTGGCCATCGCCAGGACCTGCATCCGGGCCCGGTCGGACGCGGAGGTGCCGGACGGCAGTTTGTACGTCAGTGCGTCGAACAGTGACTCGTTGTCGTGCGCGTCGACATAGGCGAGGGCGTCGCCGGGCGCGTCGGCGTATCCGGCGGGCGAGCCGTTGTAGTCGATCTCGGCGCCGGTGACCTCCTTGCCGTCGGTGTCGGTGAACCGGTACTTGGCGAGGTTGCCGGTCAGCCCGACCTTGATCAGGTCCTGGTAGTGCAGCAGCCGGGCCTTCTGCTCGGCCTCGGTGCCGTTGGCCGTCGAGGAGTTGGGGTCGGTGTAGAGGCCGGACGCGAAGCCCTGGATGCCGGGGTCGTCGTCGAAGGGGCTGCCGCCGCGCACCGCGTCCCGGGCGCGGTCGGAGAAGGTGGCGATGCCGGTGCCGGCCATGTTCTGCTGCGTGGCCTGCACGAACCGGGCGTCGTTGGCGACCTCGCCGAAGTTCCAGCCCTCGCCGTACAGGATGATCTTCTTGCCGTCGACGCCGTCCTTCTTCAGCGTCAGCGCGTCGAGCGCCTTCCGGACGGCCAGGATGTTGGCCTTCGGGTGGTGTCCCATCAGGTCGAAGCGGAAGCCGTCGACCTTGTACTCCTTCGCCCAGGTGACGATCGAGTCCACCACCAGTTTGCCCATCATGGCGTTCTCGGGCGCGGTGTTGGCGCAGCAGGTGCTGTTGGCGACGCTGCCGTCGGCGAGCAGCCGCTGGTAGTAGCCGGGCACGATCTGGTCGAGGACGCTGGTGTCCGCCTCTCCGCCGGCCGCCGTGTGGTTGTAGACGACGTCCATGACGACCCGCAGCCCGTCGTCGTTGAGCGACTTGACCATCTTCCGGAACTGGACGGTACGCGCGGTGCCGTCCGGGTCGGTGGCGTACGACCCCTCGGGGACCGTGAAGTGGTACGGGTCGTAACCCCAGTTGTAGGCGTCCTTCGCGGCCACCGCGGAGACGCACGCCTGCTGCTTCTCCGAGTCGGCCGGGTAGGAGGCGAGGTCGCAGTCGGGGCTCGCCTGGTCGGCCTTCTTCTCGGGCACGGTCGCGAAGTCGAAGGCCGGGAGGAGATGGACGTAGGAAGTCCCGGACTCGGCAAGCGCCTTGAGGTGCTTCGAGCCGTCGCTGTTCTTGTCGGTGAAGGCGAGGTACGTGCCCCGGTCCGCGGCCGGGACCGTGGAGTCCGCCACCGAGAAGTCCCGGACGTGCAGCTCCTGGATCTGGGCGTCCTTCATCGGCACGGCCTTGGGCTTGGTGTACGTCGACCAGCCGCCCGGGGCCAGGGACTTGTCGTTCAGGTCGACGACGAGGCTGCGCTCGGAGTCGGCGGTGAGGGCGACCGAGTAGGGGTCGGTGACCTTGTTGGTGACGACCTTCCGGACGCTGGGCGCCCAGACCTTCACGACGTACCGGTAGGGCTTGTTCTTCCAGGACGCGGGGCCGGTGACGGACCAGACGCCGGTGGCGGAGTCACGGTGCATGGTCTTCGGCGTGCCGTCGAGTTCGAGGGCGACGGACTGCGCGGTCGGCGCCCAGACGGAGAGGGTCGGCTTTCCGTGGTGGAAGACCGGCCCGAGGTCCGCCGTCGTGGCCTTGGCGTACACGTCGTCCAGCACGCCGGCGATCTGCACGCCGGTCGCGGCCAGTACGGCGCCGTTGGCGGCCCGCTGGGAGGCGACGAGCTGTCCGCCGAGCGCCTCGCGCACCCGGTCCCGGTCGCGCGGGTCGACCGACCAGGCCGTGTAGTCCTTCAGGTACGGGAACTCGGCCTTCTGCGCGTCGGTGAGGGTGGTCTTCGTCAGCCGCAGCCACCGCTCGTCGTCGCTGGTCAGGGTCCCGTCCTTGACGGCGATCGAACCGTCGC
This sequence comes from Streptomyces sp. NPDC001980, assembly GCF_040296885.1. NCBI lineage: Bacteria > Bacillati > Actinomycetota > Actinomycetes > Kitasatosporales > Streptomycetaceae > Streptomyces > Streptomyces sp. NPDC001980. The sequence continues at coordinate 22,578 of NZ_JBEOYD010000045.1, forward strand.
GGGAGTACACCAGCTGGGTGGAGACCGCGCCGTCGACGCCGTCCCAGGCGACCGTGTCCCGGTCGATCCAGACCGCCTTGGAGGTGGCCAGGTCGAGCGCGGCCGCGCTGCCGGCGGGCTGCGGGAGCAGGTACTTCTCCTGGCCGTTCAACAGCCACACCTCATAGCCATGGGACTTGAGGTCGAGTGACTGGTCGGCGGAGAGATCCTTCTCGTCGCCCTTGTGGATGATGTAGCTGAGGCTGGTGGCACCCTCGGTGAGCGGTACCTCGAAGACCGCGCCATAGGCATCAGTCTTCACCGGCTGCAGGGGGCTCGACCAGTCGGTGGGGTTCGCGGCGCCCGTCCAGACGTGCAGGCCCCAGCCGTCGTAGTCCCCGTCGGCACGGTGGTAGTGGATGATCGCCTTCGTGGTGTCCTGGGCGGGGTGGTCGGGCCGTGTGGTGAGTACGTCCGTCTTCCCCTGCTCGATCCACACCTCGCCCGTCTTGGTGACGTCGATGGAGCGGTCGGCGGAGACGTCCTTGTTGCCGTCCTTGTCGACGACGAGGAAGCCGACGTTCGTGGCGCCGGGCTTCAGCTTGACGTAGGCGAAGGCGCCGTACGCGTCACGGCCGGTGAAGGGGTGGCCGGCGGGCCAGGTGGTCGCCTCGCCGTCGGCGAGGTCGCCCCAGGCGTACAGGCCCCAGTTGTCGTAGTCGCCGTCGGTGCGCTTGTAGTGGACGACCGCGTAGTCGCGGGAGGAGGCGGTGGGCGTCTCGGCGGCAGGCGCGGTGCCGCTGGTGCTCGCGGCCAGGGCACTGGAGGTGTGCCCGGCGGAGTCGACGACGACCGCCTTGTAGCGCAGGGCGGTGCCGGCCGGGACGTCCGTGGCGAGGGTCTGGGTGACCTTGTAGGGGGCGTGGTCGGCGGAGCCGAGGATGGTCCACCTGCCGTTGCCGACCTGGGCGGCGAAGACGACGCGGTTGAGCCGGCCGCCGGTGACGTTCGCGGTGAGGTCGACGGTGCCGGTGGCGCCGGCGGCCGGGGCCTGGAGGGTGATCGTGGGGGTGGTGGCGGGCTTGGCGAGGGGGCCGGCCGCCTTGTAGACGACGGCGGACTCGGCGGGCACGGTGACGGTCAGCTCGGCCGAGCCGTCGGAGGTGAGGGGGCCGTCCGTGCCGTAGGCGGCCCGGTAGCGCATGCCGGCGGAGCCGGTGGCGAAGGTCGCAGTCTGCGCCGTGTCGGCGTTGTTGAAGGCGACGACGTACTCCTGGCCGGTCTTCGCGTCCGTCCGGGTGAACGCGTAGACGCCGGCGCCGTCGGCGGCGTACCGCTCGGTCTGGACGCCGTCGGCGAGAGCGGGGTTGGCCGCGCGGAGTTTGCTCAGAGCACTGATCTGCTTGTAGAGCGGCGCACTCGTGTCGTAGGAGTCGCCGGCGGCGGTCCGGTCGGTGCCGATCTCGTCGTCGTCGAGATAGTCGGCGACCTTCGACGCGAACATCGTCTGCCGGGCGTCCTTGTCGCCGCCGGAGCCGGTGAAGCCCTGCTCGTCGCCGTAGTAGACGACCGGGTTGCCCCGGCTGAGGAACATCACCTCGTTGGCGAGCCTGTCCTTGGCCAGCAGCTGCGCGTCCGTGGCCTTCGGGTTGTCCTGCTCCAGGAAGTACCCGATCCGGCCCATGTCGTGGTTGCCGAGGAAGGTGACCTGCTCGTAGGCGTTCGCCTTGTCGGTCGTGTACTTGTAGTCGTCGCCGAAGACGCTCGCCAGCTTCTGCGCGCTGCCGCCCTGGGAGGCGTAGGAGCGGGCCGCGTCCTGGAAGGGGAAGTCGAGGGTCGCGTCGAGACGGCCCTGGGTGACGTACGGGGAGGTGACGGACGTGTCCGCGGAGTACGTCTCGCCGAACATGAAGAAGTTCTTACGGCCGTGCCGCGCCGCGTACGTGTCCAGCGCGGTCGCCCACTGGGTCCAGAACTCCATGTCGACGTTCTTGACGGTGTCGATCCGGAAGCCGTCGATGGCGAAGTCCTTCACCCACCGCTCGTAGATCTTCTCCATGCCGCTGACGACTTCGGGCCGCTCGGTCCACAGGTCGTCCAGGCCGGAGAAGTCGCCATAGGTCGCGGACTCGCCGGCGAACGTCGAGTCGCCCCGGTTGTGGTACATCGTCGGGTCGTTGAGCCACGACGGCACCTTCGACCGGCTGGCGACGGTCGGCGTGCGCGGGAAGGAGGCGGTGGAGACGGCCGGGAACTTCTTCTTCCCGTCCGCGTAGTCGGCGTCGTCGAAGGGCTGCCCGTCCTTGGTCAGGTAGGGGAAGGCACCTTTGGAGAGGTAGTCGTACGACTTCTCCTCGTAGTCGACGACGTCGGCGGTGTGGTTGGTGATGACGTCGAAGAAGACCTTCATGCCCTTGGCGTGCGCCTTGGAGATGAGGGTCTGAAGGTCCTTGTTGGTCCCGAAGTGCGGGTCGACCTGGGTGAAGTCGGTGATCCAGTACCCGTGGTAGCCGGCCGAGGCGTTGCTCCCGGTCCCCTGCACGGGCCTGTTCTTGAAGATCGGCGCCATCCAGATGGCGGTGGTGCCGAGCCCCTTGATGTAGTCGAGCCGCCGGGTCAACCCTTTGAGGTCGCCGCCCTGGTAGAAGCCCTTGTCGGTGGGGTCGTAGCCGGTGGAGAGCCGGGAGCCGGTGAGGCCGCCCTTGTCGTTGCCGGTGTCACCGTTGGCGAAACGGTCCGGCATGACGAAGTAGAACTGCTCCCGGGTGTCGTCGTGCCGGGCGGGCTCGGCGGCGAGCCTCGCGTCGGAGGGCGGGGCGGGCGGGGCGGCGGCGTGTGCGGCGACCGGCTGCACGAGCGCGGCGGCGAGGGCGGCGACGGCGACGGCCGCGACCCGTCTGACATGTATCACCGGTATGAACTCCTAGCGATAGCGGCTCTCTTGGGTCCGACCCGGCGCGACCGTATCGCTAACGAAAGGTTTACAGCAAGAGGCTTGAAACTCACAGCAAGAACTTTCACGGGGCGTATTGACGGCTTGTCTCAACTGCCGCACTCTCACGGGTTGTTGAAACCTGTCCCGTTCGTATCGGATCTCGTTTCGGAGCCGCATATGACCACCAGACACCACCCCCCGGGTGTCTTCCGACGCACGGCCGGAGCAGTCGCCGCAGGCGCCCTGGCGCTCGCGGGTGTGATCGCCCTGCCGGCCACCTCTGCACAGGCGGACACCACCGCCAAGGGCGATGTGATCGCCAACCTGTGGGAATGGAACTGGAACTCGATCGCGTCCGAGTGCACGAACGTGCTCGGCCCGGCCGGGTACGGCGCGGTGCAGGTCGCCCCGCCGTCCGAATCCCTCAAGCAGTCCAGCTACTACTGGTGGGACGTCTACCAGCCCTACTCGTACACCCTGAACAGCCGCTTCGGGACGGCGACGCAGTTCGCCGCGATGGTCACCGCCTGCCACAGCGCGGGCGTGAAGGTCTACACCGACGCGGTCATCAACCACACGGCCGCGCAGACCGGCACCGGCTACGACGGCACCACGATCACCAACAAGTACGACACCCCGGACTGGGACCCGAGCGACTACCACACCTCCGCCGACTGCCCCACCTCCGACCTGACCATCCAGGACTACTCGAACCTCACCCAGGTCCAGAACTGCGAACTGCTGGGCCTGCCCGACCTCAAGACCAGCGCCGACAACGTCCGTTCGGGCCTCGCCGCCTTCCTCAACAAGCAGATCGCGCTCGGCGTCGACGGTTTCCGGGTGGACTCGGCCAAGCACATCCCGGCCACCGACCTGGCGGCCATCGTCGCCAAGCTGAACACCACGACGTCCGGCGCGGCGCCGTACGTCTTCGACGAGGTCTACCCGGGCTCCACCCCGCAGCCCAGCGACTACTACGGCTCCGGCGACGTCCTCGACTTCACCTACGCGAGCAAGCTGAAGTCGTCCTTCCAGGGCAACGTCAGCGACCTCTCGTCCCTCTCCAGCAGCGGCATCCTGCCGGCCGCGAACTCGGTGTCCTTCGTGACCAACCACGACACCGAGCGCAACGGCCTGCACATGTCGTACAAGGACGGCGACACCTACAAGCTGGCGAACCTCTTCGAGCTCGCCTACAAGTGGTCGACGCCGACGGTCTACGCCAGCTGGGAGTGGACGCAGAGCGACCAGGCGCCGCCGAACTCGTCCGGGTTCGTCACGGACACGGACTGCTCGGACGGCGACTGGTACTGCCTGGACCGGGACACGGCGGTCGTCGGCATGGTCGCCTGGCACAACGCGGTCGACACGGCGGCCGTCTCCAACTGGCAGACGATATCCTCGAACGTCATCGGCTTCGGCCGCAGCGGCGCGGGCTTCTTCGCCCTCAACAACGGCACCTCGTCGGCCACCTACACCTTCACCACCGGCATGGCCGACGGCACGTACTCCAACGTGGTCGACGGCGGCGCGACGAAGGTGACGGTCTCCGGCGGCAGCGCCTCCCTCACCATCCCCGCGAAGAGCGCGGTCGCCTTCTACAACTCCTCCTACACCTGCACGGTCGGCTGCGACGACACGGGCGGCGGCAGCTCCGGCGACACCGTGAACGCCACCTTCAACGAGTACGCGTCGACCACCTCCGGCACGAACGTCTACGTCGTCGGCTCCGTCTCCGCCCTCGGCGGCTGGGACACCTCGAAGGCGGTCCAGCTGTCGTCCTCCGGGTACCCGGTCTGGTCGGGTGAGGTGAGCGTGCCGGTCAACACGTCCTTCACCTACAAATACATAAAGAAGGACAGTTCAGGCAATGTGACCTGGGAGTCCAACGCCGACAGGTCGGCTACGACCACCACCTCGGCGCTCGACCTCGACAACTCCTGGAACGTGGCGAACACCGACGCCACGGACGTCACCTTCAACGAGTACGCCACCACCACCTACGGCACCAACGTCTACGTCGTCGGCTCCATCGCCTCCCTCGGCTCCTGGAACACCAGCGACGCGATCCCGCTGTCGTCGGCGTCGTACCCGACGTGGAGCAAGCTCGTCATCGTCCCGAAGAGCACGGCCTTCACGTACAAGTATGTGAAGAAGGACAGCTCCGGGAACGTGACGTGGGAGTCGGGCACGAACCGCTCCTACACGACGGGTACCTCGTCCGGCTACACGACAAGCGACACCTGGAAGTAGGCCCGGAAAGATTCCCGCGGCACGGCGCGAACAAATCCGCGGTGTCGTGCATCGAACCTCGTGTAAGGCACCAGAGGACGGCACGGGGCGCAGACCACGCCCCGTGCCTCACGACACGAGTGGAGCGTCGTCGCCGTGAACGAAGACCTGAACACCTACAGCACCGACACCGCCGACACCGCCGGGTCCGCGGGCAGGCACCGTGCCCGCCGCGGGATCAGCCGCGCCAAGCTCGCCGGAGGCGCGGCCGCCCTCGCGGGTCTGGGCCTCGTCTGGGCGGGTACCGCCAATGCGGCGACCCCGGCCGCCGCCAAGGCCACGCCCACCTGCTCCGCCGCCGCGCTCAAGGCCACCTTCGGCAAGCAGCTCGCCGGCGGCATGAACCACCAGGGTGTCGTCATCACGCTGCGCAACCTCAGCGGGAAGACCTGCGCGCTGCGCGGCTACCCCGGCCTGGGCCTGGAGAACTCCGCGCACAAGGCGATCACGACCCACACGCACTGGGGCAACACCTGGTACGCCAAGGACCCGGGCAAGAAGACCCTGGTCCTCAAGGACGGCCAGAGCGCCGAGGCCGTCGTCGCCTGGACCCACGCCAACACCGGCACCTCGGGCGCGGTGCACGCCTCCTACCTGGAGATCACGCCGCCCGCCTCGACCAAGCACAAGACGCTGGCGTTCCCCCAGTGGGTCGACCACGCCGACCTCTCCGTCACGGCGCTGGCCAGGCACATCAACGTCACTCCGTGACCTAGGCCCGCGCCCCGCCGTCCACCCGCAGCACCGTGCCCGTCACATAGGAGGCGCGGTCGCTGAGCAGCCAGGCGGCGGCCTCGGCGATCTCGGCGGGGTCGGCCGTGCGGCCCAGCGGGGTCGTGGACCTCATGCGGTCGATGACGCCGGGAGTGGCCTCCTCCCAGGCGCGGACCATCGCGGTGAGCGTGCCGCCGGGGGCGATCGCGTTGACGCGGATGCCCTCGGGGCCGTAGGTGACGGCGGCCGACTCGGTGAGGCTGTTGACGGCCCGTTTCAGGGCGCCGTAGACCGGCAGGACGGGGTTGGCGCCCAGGCTGCCGACGGACGAGTTGTTGACGATGGCGCCGCCCGAGGCGGTGGCGCGGATGGCCCTGACCTCCTCGGCCATGGCGCGCCAGACGCCCTTGAGGTTCACCGCGGTGATCCGGTCGAAGTCGGCCTCGGGGAGTTCGTCCATGGGGCCGGGGTGCTGGATCGTGGCGCCGTTGTTGAAGGCGATGTCCAGACGGCCGTAGAGCTCCACCGTGCGGTCGACGGCGGCGCGGACGCTCGCCGCGTCGGCCAGGTCGCACACCGTGTAGTCGGCGGTGCCGCCGGCCGCGCGGATCTCCTCGGTCACCGTCTTGAGCTGGTCCTCCGTGCGGGCCGCCAGCAGCACCCTGGCGCCCTCGCGGGCGAAGAGCCGAGCAGCCGCCGCGCCGATCCCGCGCCCGGCTCCGCTGATGAAGGCGACCTTGCCGGTCAGAAGGCCTGTGTTCGCTGTGTTGTCCATGGCTTCGAGCCTGCGTCCGGGCGCGGGGCCCATCCAGGCACCGGCGGTACCTGGATGGGGTCGGGCGCCCGGGGCACACTGGACGCGTGGACAGGCAAGAACTCGCGGCTTTTCTGCGCAGCCGACGTGAGCGGATCTCCCCCGCCGAGGTGGGGCTGCCGCATGGTCCGCGCCGCCGGACGCCGGGGCTGCGGCGCGAGGAGGTGGCGCAGCTGGCGTTCATCTCGACGGAGTACTACACGCGGCTTGAGCAGGCCCGGGGGCCGCGGCCGTCGCGTGAGGTGCTGGGCGGGCTGGCACGGGCGCTGCGGCTGTCCGACGCCGAACGCGGGCATCTCCACCATCTCGCCGGGGCTCCGCCGGGGCCGCCGCCCGGGCCCTCCCGCGAGGTGCGGCAGAGCCTGCTCGACCTGCTGCACCGGCTGCCGCAGGCCGCCGCGTTCGTGACGTCGGCGACCTTCGAGGTACTGGCCTGGAACGATCTGGCGGCCGCCCTCATGGAGGACTTCTCCGCGCTGCCCCCGCGCGATCGCAACCTCATGCGCCGCGCCTTCCTCACCCCGCGCCCGGCGGGCAGCCGGCTGTACGGGGTGTCGGACGTGGACGCCTTCGCCCGGCACTCGGCGCAGCGCCTGCGGGCCGCGGCGGGCCGGCACCCCGACGCGCCCGAGGTGACCGGCCTGGTGGCCGAACTCCTCGCCGGGAGCGAGGAGTTCAGGCGGCTGTGGGAGTCGCACGACGTGTCCGCCGAGCCCACCCTGGTCAAGACCTTCCGGCACCCGGTGGTGGGCCCGGTCACCGTCAACTGCGACGCCCTCGACATCACCGACCGGGACCAGCAGGTCGTGATCTACACCGCGACCCCTGGCTCACGGTCCGAGGAGGCGCTGCGGCTGCTGTCGGTGATCGGGACGCAGCGAATGACCCCTCAGACCCCTCAGCAGGTGGACTTCCCGGCGTAGACCGCGAGGGCGGTGTTCGCGGCCAGGGTGGCCGTGAACTGGCCGCTCGAATTGACCGTCACCGACGTGTTCGCCTGCACGTTGCAGTACGTCCCGGCCGGCAGCGACGTCTGGTACGTCCGGGTGAGCGAGCCCGACTCGTGGTTGATGGCGACGTAGCCCTTCGCGCCCCGCCCGAAGGCGATCGCGTCGGCGCCGTCGTCCCACCAGTTCGTCATCGACTCGCCGCGCACCGCGTTGCGGAAGGCGACCATGCGGATGATCTCCGGCCAGGCGTGCTGGCACTTCCAGCCGTCCTGCCAGCAGGCGTTGACGACACCGTTGTTGGGCGGACCGGCGTCGGCGTCCGACCACTCGTAGCCGGAGTTGATGTCCGGGGCGCCGTACGGGTAGGCGAGCATGAAGACGTTGGCCAGGGTGTAGTTGGCGCCGTCCTTGTAGTTCAGCGTGGAGCCGTTGCGCTCGGTGTCGTGGTTGTCGACGAAGACCCCGGCGACCGAGCTGCTCATGTACCCCCAGCCCTCGCCGTAGTTCTTCAGGTAGGCGAGGTTCTCGTCGTTGAAGACGCGCTTGAGGTCGTAGGCGTACCGGAACTCCTGGACGTCCCCGTTGCCGGTGTACTCGGTGGGCTGGACGGCCTCGCCGGAACCGTAGATGACCTCCTGCTTCCAGTACACGGAGGGGTTGGTCAGCCGGGTCTTGATGTTGGCGAGGTCCTCGGCCGGGATGTGCTTGGCCGCGTCGATCCGGAAGCCGTCGACGCCGAGGCCGAGCAGGTCGTTCATGTAGCCGGCGATGGTCTTGCGGACGTACTCCTCGCCGGTGTCCAGGTCGGCGAGGCCGACGAGTTCGCAGTGCTGGACGTTCCAGCGGTCGGCGTAGTTGGAGACGAGGGAGGTGCAGTCGTCGAAGTCGTAGGAGGAGTACAGGCCGGGGTAGTTGTACTTCGTGTACGACGAGCCGCCGGTGCCGGTGCCGCTGCCCGCCGACATGTGGTTGATGACGGTGTCGACGACCACCTTCACACCGGCCGCGTGGCAGGTGTTCACCATGTTCTGGAAGGAGGTGCGGTCACCGAGCCGGCCCGCGATCTTGTACGACACCGGTTGGTACGACGTCCACCACTGCGAGCCCTGTATGTGCTCGGCGGGCGGGGAGACCTGGACGTATCCGTAGCCCGCGGGGCCGAGGGTGTTGGTGCACTCCTTGGCGACCGAGCCGTAGTTCCACTCGAAGAGGACGGCGGTGACGTCCTTCGTGCCGGGCGGGGAGGCCGACGCGACGGACGGGGTCATGACAACGCTACAGGCGGCCAGCGCCAGCGCGGCGGAGAGTGTCTTACGTGCCATGTGGGGTTCCTTCACCATTGAAGGCTCTTGCAGAAACGTTGCTGAAACCTTGCGGTTGCGCAGATGCTAAGGGCCCGCTCCCCGGATGGGTAGCGGGCCCTGTGAAGTTGCTGCAAGAAGTTACCGGGTGACGCCCCGTCAGGCGACGGTCAAGCGGTGATCAGGCACTGATCTGGCGCTGATCAGGCGGTGGTCCACCACACGGTGGTGTCGGCCGGCAGCTTCGCCTCGCCGTCCGCCTCGGTCAGTTCACCGCTGGCCAGCAGCACCCTGCCGTAGGCCGGAGTCGTCACCGACTCCCCACTCGTGTTCGCGACGCACACGAACTCCCCGCGCCGGAAGGCGAGGACGCCCTCCGGGGCGCGCAGCCACTCCACCGCGTCGCCCGCGCCGAGGTCGGCCTGCTCACGCCGGACGCGCAGCGCGCCGCGGTACAGCTCCAGGGTGGACCCGGCCACCCCGGTCTGCGCCTCGATGCTCAGCTCGCCCCAGCTCGCGGGCTGCGGCAGCCAGCTGCCCCCGGACCCGAAGCCGTACGACGAGCCCTCCCGCGTCCACGGGATCGGCACCCGGCACCCGTCCCGGAAGCCGTCCTGACCCGCGCCCCGGAAGTACGCGGGGTCCTGGCGGACCTCGTCGGGCAGGTCCACGACGTCCGGGAGACCCAGCTCCTCACCCTGGTAGACGTAGGCCGAGCCGGGCAGCGCGAGCATCAGGAGGGTGGCCGCCCGTGCCCTGCGCAGGCCCAGTTCCCGGTCGCCGGCCGTGCGGATCTGGGTGCCGAGGCCGGGCGGGTTGGCGAAGCGGGTGGCGTGCCGGGTCACGTCGTGGTTGGACAGCACCCAGGTGGCCGGGGCGCCGACCGGACGCATCGCCTCCAGGGTGCGGTCGATGACGGCCCGCAGTTCCTTCGCGTCCCAGTCGGTGCTCAGGTACTGGAAGTTGAACGCCTGGTGGAGCTCGTCCGGGCGCACGTAGTTGGCGGTGCGCTCGACGGTCGGCGTCCAGGCCTCGGCGACGAAGATCCGCTCACCGGCGTACTCGTCGAGGACCAGCCGCCACTGCCGGTAGACCTCGTGGACACCGTCCTGGTCGAAGAACGGCATGACATCGTTGCCCAGCAGCTTGAGTTGGTCGGCGCCGCCGAGGTCCGGCAGCCCCTCCGCCTTCACCAGGCCGTGGGCGACGTCGATACGGAAGCCGTCCACGCCCATGTCCAGCCAGAACCGCAGGATGGAGCGGAACTCGTCGCCGACGGCCGGGTGTTCCCAGTTGAAGTCGGGCTGCTCCGGGGCGAAGAGGTGGAGGTACCACTCGCCGTCCGCCACCCGCGTCCACGCCGGGCCGCCGAAGATGGACTCCCAGTCGTTGGGCGGGAGTTCGCCGTTCTCGCCCTTGCCCGGCCGGAAGTGGTAGCGGTCGCGCGACGGCGAGCCGGGGCCCTCCGCCAGCGCCCGCTTGAACCACTCGTGCTGGTCCGAGGAGTGGTTGGGCACGAGGTCGACGATGATCCGCAGCCCCAGCCCGTGCGCGTCCCGGATGAGCGCGTCGGCGTCCAGCAGGTTGCCGAACATGGGGTCCACGGCCCGGTAGTCGGCGACGTCGTAGCCGGCGTCGGCCTGCGGGGAGGCGTAGAACGGGCTGAGCCACACGGCGTCGACACCCAGGTCACGCAGGTACGGGAGTCTGGAGCGCACGCCCTCCAGATCACCCATCCCGTCGCCGTTGCTGTCGGCGAAGCTGCGCGGATAGACCTGGTAGATCACCGCGTCCCGCCACCAGTCGCGGCGACGGGCGACGGTGACGGTGGCGGGGGCCGGTGCGGCGGATGGCTGCTGGCTCATGGCGTCCTTGATGCGTCGTAACAGGGTCATCGGGTCAGAGATGGATACGGCGGTGGGGTGGTGACGAGGCGGCCGCGGTCACAGCGGGGTCTGGGGGTCCCCCCTCTGGGGGAGGAGACCGCGGCCGCCTACCCGCGCCCCGAGGGCAGCGCCCCGAAGGGGCGCTGGGGGTACCCCCAGCCGAAGGCTGGGGGAGGAACCGCGCGACCAGCCACGACGGCGCCGCAGACGAACGACGACCCTCGTGGCTCAACCAACGGTCAGCCCTTGGTTCCGCCGGCCGTGAGGCCGGTCACCAGGTTCTTCTGCACGAGGTAGAAGAACACGGCCACCGGTATCGCGATCAGCACCGCCGTCGCGGTCATCAGGTTGCGCTGCGCGTCGTGCTCACTGATGAAGCTCTGCAGCCCCACGGCGAACGTGTACTTGTCGTCGCTGAGCATGAACGTCGACGCGAACGCGACCTCGCCGAAGGCGGTGAGGAAGTTGTAGAACGCGGCGACCGCGAGGCCGGGCTTGGCGAGGGGCAGGATCAGCCGGCCGAAGGTACCGAAGGGGCTGAGCCCGTCCACGCGGCCGGCTTCGTCGATCTCGAAGGGGATCGTGTCGAAGTAGCCCTTGAGCAGCCAGGCCGTGTACGGCACGACGGTGGTGCAGTAGACGAGGATCAGGCCGAGGTAGCTGTCGATGAGGCCGAGCCGGGACATGATCTGGTACATCGGCACGATCAGTACCGCAATCGGGAACATCTGGGTCACCAGCAGCAGCCACATGAACTTCCGGTAGCCCGGGAAGCGCATGCGGGAGACCGCGTAGCCGGTGGTGGAGGCGAGGATCAGGCCGATGACCGTGGTACCGCCGACGACGATCATCGTCGTCCTGAACCAGTCCCAGAACCCGGTGTGCTGGAGGACGAACGAGTAGTTGTCCAGCGTCATCTTGTGCCAGATGCCGCTCGGGTGCAGGTAGTCGTCCTTGTCCGGGCCGAGGGAGAGGAAGATCAGCCAGCCGACCGGGAAGAACGCGACGAGGCTCGCGACACCCAGGATGCCGTGGGTGACGGTGGTGGCGAGCGGGCCGCGCTCGCTCCGGCCGCGGGCGCGGCGCGGGCTGCCGGTCACGGGGGCCTCCTCGGCGACCTGGGCGGAGGTCTGGACAGTGGTCGTACTCATGAAAACTCCTGTCTCAGATCGCGAGCTGCTGGTCGTTGCGGTTGAGCCAGCGGCGGTAGAAGGAGGTGAAGACGATCAGGATGGCCAGCAGCAGCATGCCGTAGGCGGCGGACTGGGCGAAGTCACGCGGCTGCTGTCCGAAGCCGAGGTAGTAGGCCCAGGTCACGAGGATCTGCGCGTCGGGGGCGGTGTCGCCGAAGAGCAGGAAGATGACGGCGAACTGGTTGAACGTCCAGATGATGCCGAGGAGGACGACGGTGGAGCTGACGGACCTCAGGCCCGGCAGGGTGACGTACCGGAAGCGCTGCCAGGCGCTCGCGCCGTCCATCTCGGCGGCCTCGTAGAGCGTGCCGTCGATGGCCTGGAGGCCGCCGAGCAGCGAGAGCATCATGAACGGCACACCGCACCAGGTGTTGACGAGGATCGCGGCGGCCCGCTGCCAGAACGTGTCCTCCAGCCATGCCGGTTGCGGCAGATGGAGGAAGTGCAGGGTCGCGTTGATGATGCCGCCGTCGGCGAGCATGAACCGCCAGCCGAAGACGGTGACGAAGGTCGGGACCGCCCAGGGCAGCACCAGGACCATGCGGTAGAAGGTGCGGCCGCGGAACTTCTCGTTGAGCAGCAGGGCGAGGCCGAGACCGATCGTGTAGTGCAGGGTGACGCAGAGCGCGGTCCAGACGATCGTCCACACGAAGTGGGACCAGAAGCGGTCGTAGGACGTCGGTCCGAACAGGATGTCCTTGTAGTTGTCCAGGCCGATGAACTTGTAGGTGGCGTCGATGTGGTTGACGCCGATGGTGCGGGCGGTGTTGAGGCTGTTGGCGTCCGTCAGCGTCAGGTAGAAGCCGTACACCAACGGGTAGACGACGAGCGCCCCGAGGACGACTGCCACGGGGGCGATCATCGCGTAGGCGTACCAGTACTTCTGGTAGCTGTTCTTCAGCCGCTGGCCCAGCCCGGGGCGGGGCGCGCGGTCACCGTGGCGTTTGCCGGTCGCGCGGTCGATGGCGACTGTCATGGTTCGACACCTTCTGGTCTTCCGGGATCGGGCTGGGCACAGGCCGGTGGCCGCCGGAGCACTCCCCCCTGAACGGGGCGCTCCGGCGGCCGGCCGGCACTTACTTGCTGAAGTCGGGGACGAGCTTCTCGACCCCGAGTTCGGCGGTGCTCAGGCCCTTGTCCAGGGACTCCTTGCCGCCGGCGATCTTGGTCAGCTCGGTACCGACCGGACCCCACAGGGACGAGTACTCGGCGAGCGCCGGGCGCGGCTGGGCGGAGGAGAGGACGGCCTGGTAGCCGGCGATGCCCGGGTCGGCCTTGACCTCGGCCGTGTAGGCGTCGGAGCGGGTCGGCAGGGTGGAGTTCTTCAGGGCGATCTCCGTCTGGGACTTCGCGGAGGTCATGAAGGCGACGAACTTCTCGGCCGCGGCCTGGTGGGCCTTGTCGATGCCGGCGTAGATGGAGAGGTTGTGGCCGCCGGTCGGGGCGCCCGCCTTGCCGGTGGAGCCGGCCGGGACGGTGGCGATGCCGAGGTTGGACTTGTCGCTGAACGCGGAGCCCTTGTAGAAGTTGGTGATCTCCCAGGGACCCTCGATGGTCATGGCGACCTTGCCGTTGACGAAGGCGTCCTGGCGGTGGGCGTAGGCGTCGGCGGTGACGTCCGCCTTGTGCAGGCCCTTGCCGGAGTAGAGGTCCAGCCAGGTCTGGTAGCCCTTCTTGGCCGCCGCCGAGGTGATGGTGATCTTCTTGGCGGAGGCGTCGACCATGTCGGTGCCCTCGCCGTAGAGGAAGGGCTGGGTGTAGTACGCGGCCTCGGGGCCCCAGTAGCCGGTGGTCTTGGCCTTGTCCTGGATCTTGGCGGCGTCGGCCTTGACCTCGTCCCAGGTGGCGGGGGCGGCGGTGATGCCGGCCTTCTTGAACAGCGCCTTGTTGTATACGAGGGCGAGGGTGTCGGTGACCAGCGGGACGCCGTAGGTCTTGCCCTCGTACTGGGCCTGGGTGATCAGGCTGGACTGGAACTTGTCCTTGTCGGCGAGGGCGGCGGTGCCGTCCAGCGGCACGAAGTAGCCGGCCTTGGCGAAGGCGGGGGTCCAGCCGACCTCGGAGCGCAGCACGTCGGGGGCGCCCTTGCCGGACTGGGCGGCCGTGTCGAACTTGTTCTGCGCCTGGTCGAACTGGACGTCGACGTAGTTGACCTTGATGCCCTTGTTCGCGGCCTCGAACTCCTTGACCAGGGCCTTGTACGTCGGCGACTCGTTGGTGGCGTTGGAGGTGTCCCACCAGGTGATGGTGACCGGCCCGTCCGACTTGCTGTCGCTTCCGCTCCCGCCGCACGCCGTCGCCGTGAGGGCGAGGGACGCCACCAGTGCGGAGGCCGCTATGCCACGCCGCATGAGTTCTCCTTGAGGGTTAAGCCCGAGTGATGCGGGGGCGGTCCCGTCCACCGTCCCGCTGTCGTGCCGACTGCGCCGTTGCTGCGGCGGCCGGGCGTCAGGGAACGTAACAGCGATGTAAGCCTTACGAAAGACCTTGCAGCAAAAAAGTGCAAGAGATCTCCGAAGTTATCCGGGCGTGACCTCTCGGCGACCACCGTGAGACGCTTGTTTACGGCGGTAGAGCGCTACGGCGGCCACTTGTGCAAGACTCTGCAAGCTCTTGCCATCATGTTTCAGTAGGGAGTGCGATGACGCAGCAGCCCACAGCGGGCCGCCCCCCAGGCCGCATCAGGCGCCCGATCGGTGTGCAAGGGGACATACGGCCGGTACAGTCCAGTGCCGTGACCACACGGCTTGCCGACATCGCAGCGCAGGCGGGGGTGAGCGAGGCGACGGTGAGCCGGGTCCTGAACGGGAAGCCGGGCGTCGCCGCCACCACCCGTCAGTCCGTGCTCGCCGCCCTGGACGTCCTCGGCTACGAGCGTCCGGTGCGGCTGCGGCAGCGCAGCGAGGGCCTGGTGGGCCTGATCACGCCCGAGCTGGAGAACCCGATATTCCCGGCGCTGGCGCAGGTCATCGGGCAGGCGCTGACCCGGCAGGGCTACACCCCGGTGCTCGCCACCCAGACCCCGGGCGGGTCCACGGAGGACGAGCTGACCGAGATGCTGGTGGACCGCGGGGTCGCCGGGATCATCTACGTCTCCGGGCTGCACGCGGACACCACCGCCGACATGCAGCGCTACGAGCGGCTGCGGGCGCAGGGCGTGCCGTACGTCCTGGTGGACGGTTTCTCGCCGAAGGTGCAGGCGCCGTTCATCTCCCCCGACGACCGGGCGGCGATGACGCTGGCCGTCACCCACCTCGTCTCCCTGGGCCACACCCGGATCGGGCTCGCCCTCGGTCCGAAGCGGTTCGTGCCCGTGCAGCGCAAGATCGAGGGGTTCGTGCGGGCGATGCAGGACCAGTTGGGCCTGCGGGCGGACACGATCGAGTCCGAGCTCGTCCAGCACTCCCTGTACACCCTGGAGGGCGGTCAGGCGGCCACCTCGGCGCTCATCGACCGTGGCTGCACGGCGATCGTGTGCGCCAGCGACATGATGGCGCTCGGCGCGATACGGGCCGTACGGCAGCGCGGCCTCGACGTCCCCCGGGACGTCTCCGTCGTCGGCTTCGACGACTCCCCCCTCATCGCGTTCACCGACCCGCCGCTCACCACCATCCGCAAGCCGGTCCCGGCGATGGGCCAGGCCGCGGTGCGCACCCTGCTGGAGGAGATCGGCGGTACCCCGGCTCCGCACAGCGAGTTCGTTTTCATGCCGGAACTGGTGGTACGCGGTTCCACGGCGGCAGTACCTGGGAAGTAGTCGCCCTGCCGTAGAACATGCACCGTGAACCCAACCTTGGGATGATCTGTCGACAACGTCTTTTCTGGCAGACTCTGTGCCTATGAGTGACTCGACCGTGACAGAGCCGGAAGGTCGCGCACAACAGACCCTTCCGCGGACCGTCACGGGCGAGGGAGAACAGGGGTTCCTGGGTCGGCTGCGGACGCCGCGGCGGCCCCGGCTCTGGTTCGAGATCCTGCTGATCGCGGTGAGTTACTGGACCTACTCGCTGATCCGCAACGCGGTCCCGGAGCAGAAGGCGCAGGCGCTGCGCAACGCCGACTGGATCTGGAAGGCCGAGCAGCATCTGGGGATCGCCGTCGAGGATTCGGTCAACCGCGCCGTGAACTCGGTGAATTGGCTGATCGTCGGCATGAACTACTACTACGCGACGCTGCACTTCTTGGTCACGCTGGGCGTCCTGGTGTGGCTCTACCGCAGCCACCCCGGCCGCTACGCGGCGGCCCGCCTCGCCCTCTTCGCGACGACGGGCGTGGCCCTCCTCGGCTACTACCTGTTCCCGCTCGCCCCGCCCCGACTGATGAACGGCGGCCGCTTCGTCGACACGGTGACGGTCCACCACACCTGGGGCTCGATGGCCTCCGGCGACCTCAAACACATGTCCAACCAGTACGCCGCGATGCCGTCCATGCACATCGGCTGGTCGCTGTGGTGCGGCCTGACGATCTTCGCCCTGGCCTCGGTCCCCTGGGTCCGGCTCCTCGGCCTCCTCTACCCCACGGCCACCCTCCTCGTCATCGTCGCCACCGCCAACCACTTCTGGCTCGACGCGGTGGGCGGCGCCCTGTGCCTGGCCTTCGGCTTCATGGTGGTACGGCTGTGGTACGGCGCCCTGCCGTACGCACTCCCACGCCGGCCGTCGGGAGTGCCCTTGCTGGGAAGCCCCGCGAGCGGCTGAGGCGGGGTCCCGCGGGCGGGCGGGGCCGACTTCGGTCCGGGGCGTACGGCCGGTTGGGCATCGCCGGCCTCCACCGCGGTCGCCGGCGGTGCCGGACCCTGCTCAGCCCACCGGCGCCTCACTCCCCCCGGTGCACCACGTACCCCCCGGTCACCGTCAGCCGTACCGGTGACTCTGCCAGTTCGTCCGCCGGGGACTCGACGGGGTCCAGGGCGAACGCCGTCAGGTCGGCGCGGTAGCCCACCGCGATGCGGCCTGCGACGGCCGCCTCGACCGCCGCCCGGGCCGCGTGGCTCGTGCAGCCCTCCAGCGCCTCCAGGGCGGTCAGGCCCGGGCCCGTCGATGCCGCGCCGCGCGGTGCGCGGGCCGTCGCCAGGACGGAGCGTGCGTCGTAGTGGGCGATCGGCCAGTCCGAGCCGAGGGCGACCGTCGCGCCCGCGTCGCGGAGGTCGCGCAGCCGCCAGGCGTGTCCGGCGCGGTCGGCGCCCAGGCGGCGCGACCACTCGTCGGTGCCGTCGGCCCGGGTGTACGCCGTGTGCGGCGGCTGCATCGACGCGGCCACCCCCAGCTCCGCGAACCGCGGGAGCAGCGCGTCCGGTGCCGTCTCGATGTGCTCGACGCGGTGCCGGCCGGCCGCGCCGGACCCCAGCCCCGCCACCACGTCCAGGACGTGCCGTACCGCGGCGTCCCCGATCGCGTGCGTGGCCGTGCGCACCCCGGCCGCGTGCAGCTGCCGTACGGCGGCCGCGTACGCCTCGGGGTCCGGCCAGAACGCCTCCGTGCCCTGCCCGTGGCAGTCCGCGTGCTCCAGCCAGGCGGTGCCGCCCTCCACGGTCCCGTCCATGAAGAACTTGACCCCGTCGACCACCCAGTGCCGCCCGCCCCGCCCCTGCGCCGCGACCAGTTCCTCCAGACCGGCCCGGGTCACGCCCGGCATGCACCAGGGCGCGAAGCGCAGCCGCAGCGGCAGCACGGTCTCCTCGGCCACCGCCCCGACCAGCTCCGCGTCCCCCGCGTCCATGACGTGCGCCCCGGTCAGCCCGGTGGCCGCCATCGCGGCGAGCAGCTCGACAAGGCGTGCCCGGCGGGCCGCGTACGACGGGCGGGGCATCGCCCGCTCGACCAGCTGCATCGCCGCGTGCTCCACGAGGTGCCCGGTGGGGCGCCCCTCGGCATCGCAGACGACCTGCGCCCGCTGCGAGAACTCTCGCGGCCCGGTGACTCCCGCCGCGGCCAGCGCCGCGCCACTGGCGAGGGCGGAGTGACCGTCGTAGAGCCGGAGGAAGGCGGGCGCGCCGCCGAGTACGTCCTCGACGAGCGCGCGGTCGACGGGCCGGCCCTCGAAAGCGTTGTGGTCGAGGCCGAAGCCGATCACCCAGCCGTCGATCCGGTCGGCCCCGGACAGTGCCGCCCGCAGGCCCGCCAGGTCGCGGACGCCCGACAGGTCGGTCCCGGTCGCCATGTCCAGGCCCCACACCGGGTGGCTGTGCGCGTCCACCAGGCCGGGCACCAGGTGCGCGCCGTCCAGCGCCACGACCTCGGTGCCGGGCCCCCGCCAGTCGCGTACGTCCCGCTCGTCGCCGACGGCGGCGATCACCCCGCCGCGTACGGCGACGGCGGTGGCGTACGGCCGGGCGGGGTCGAGGGTGCGGACCTCGGCGCCGGTCAGGATCAGGTCGGGGCTGGCGGTCATGGTGCGGTGAACTCCCTTGTTCAGTACGGCTATTCGCCTATTCGCCTATTCGCCTATTCCGCTATTCGGCTATTCGGCTATTCGGTCGGCTCGGACGCGAAGTCCGCGTACACCGCGGGCCGTTCGCGGCGCAGCCACCACGCGAGGCCGAGGCCCGCGACGAAGACGGCCGGGGCGATGACGATCAGCAGGGTGTTCACCGTGCTGGACGCCCCGGTGAACAGGTCGATGTGGGTGATGACGAGCCCTATCGCGGTGGCGAGCAGGACGGCGGCGACGGTCGGGGCGACCACGGTGCGCAGGGTGCCCTCCTCGTGCCGTACCCGCCGGAAGTAGCAGGGCACCGCGATCGCGGCGAGCAGCTGGAGCGCGAACAGGCCGATCATTCCCGGAGTGTTGACCCACAGCAGCAGCTGGTCGTACGGGTCCGCGCCCGCCGCCCAGAAGGCGAGCACGACCGCCAGGCCGAGGACGGTCTGCGCGGCACCGGCCAGGTACGGGGAGCGGTGGCGCGGGTGGATCGTGCCCAGTGGCTTGGGCAGGACTCCCTCCTCGGCGAGGGCGAGGGCGTAGCGGTTGATCGCGTTGTGGAAGGCGAGGAGGGAGGCGATGATGCTGGTCACGATGAAGACGTGCATCAGGTCGGCCGCCCAGCCGCCCACGTAGGTGGTGATGGCGGTGAAGAAGAGCCCGCCGGGGTCCTTGGCGGCGGCCGCGACGACGTCCTGGTTGCCGAAGGCCTGGATGATGATCCACACCATGAAGGCGTAGAAGAGCCCGAGGAACGCGACGGCCACGTAGGTGGCGCGCGGGACCGTGCGGTCGGGGTCGCGGGCCTCGCGGCGGTAGATGACGGTCGACTCGAAGCCCGTGAAGGCGGCGAAGGCGAAGGCCAGGACGACGGCCGTGCCGGAGACGAACACGTGGTGCGGGGCGAAGGAGGCGCCGGACAGGCCGTGCGCGCCGCCCTTCACCAGCACTCCGCCCGCGAGCAGCACGAGGATCCCGGTCTCGGCGACCAGCAGCACGCCGAGCAGCTTGGCGCCGAACTCGATGGAGCGGTAGCCGCCGTAGCCGATGAGGACGAGACCGGCGAGGGCGATCGGCAGCCAGGGGACGTCGACGTCGAAGAGGGCCTTGGCGGTGTCCCGCCCGGCGCTGCCGAGCAGGCCGTAGACGCCGATCTCCATGCCGTTGTAGCCGACGAGGGCGAGCAGCGCCGCGCCGATGCCGACGGGGCGGCCGAGGCCGCGGGTGATGTACGCGTAGAAGGCGCCGCCGCTTTTGACGTGCCGGCTCATGGTGGTGAAGCCGACGGCGAAGACGGCGAGGGTGATGCCGGCGATGAGGTAGCCGGCCGGGGCGCCGATGCCGCCGAGCAGGACGGCGAGCGGGGCGACGCCGGCCATCACGGTGAGCGGGGCGGCGGCGGAGATGACGAAGAAGGCGATGTCGGCGGTGCCGAGCGAGCCGGAGCGGAGCGTGGCCACGGCGGGTGGCGTGCTCTCCTCGCGAGCGGTGACGGACATGGGGAGGGAGCCCTTCGAGCGCGACGGACGGGAGGGTTCCGGGCGTGCGGGATGACCGGCGCTACCAGGGCAGGAGCTGCCCCGGACCCGTAAATCTAAAGCCTTTCGGTTTCGGCAATGTAGCCTCCTCCTGGACATCCGGGAAGACCCGTTTCACACCACCGGGAGAGAACACACGCATGGGACGGCCGCGCACCCCGCTCCTCGACCGGGAGCGGATCACCACGACCGCGCTGCAACTCGTGGACGAGCAGGGCGACTTCAGCGTCCCGCAGATCGCGAAGCGGCTCGGCACCCAGGCCGGTTCGCTGTATCACCATGTGGACGGCCGGGACGGCATCGTCGAGCTGCTGCGTGAACGGGTCGCGGCCGCGATCGACCCCGCGACCCTGGACCTGGCCCCCTGGGACACCGCCGTGGAGTCCTGGGCCCGCTCCTACCGGGCCGCGTTCGCCGCCCACCCGAGGGCGATCCCGCTCCTGATGACCTCGCCGGTGCGGGCACCCCGGGTCCTGGAACAGTACGAGCGCGCTGTCACGGTGCTGCTGACGGCGGGCTTCGCCCCGGCGGACGTGATGCCCCTGCTGATCGCCCTGGAGAACCTGGTGCTCGGCTCGGCGCTGGACCTGGCGGCCCCGGAGACGATGTGGGAACTGACGGACCGGACCCCGACCCCGCACCTGGCACAGGCCCTGGCGGCGGTGGGGGACGGCAGGGCGGACCGCGCGTTCGAGGTGGGCCTGACGGGCCTCATGAACCACGCCCGGACCCTGCTCCCGCACTGACCTCCTGCTCTAGCAGACTCCGTGTATCGCGGGCGTATCGAAAATCGCATACGCCGCCGCAACCGCCCGCCGTCTTCCATGGAGGCGTGAACCGAAACGCATCCTTCCTCGGCCTGGCGGTCATCGGCGTGGCGAGCGCCGCGTTCTTCCTACGGCGGCCGCTCATGATGTCCGCCCCGAGGTGCATGGCCGGGCAGTGGCACGGCTGCTTCGACACGTTCAACGGCGTGGTGCTCATGACGCTGGTGACGCTGCCACTGGCCGCGCTGGCGGCGTGGGCGCTGGCGCACCGTCGGCGTGCCGCCGGTGTCCCGTGGGCGTGGCGGACGTCGCTGGCCGAGGTGGGCATGGTGCACGGGACGGTGCCGTTCGTGTGGCTGACCATGATGCCGGGCGAGGCGGCCGGCACCGCCCCCGCCCGGGTGAGCCTCGTGCCGTTGCGGGACCTGGTCACGATGGGGTCGCTCGGGATCGTCGGCAACCTGCTGGTCTTCGCGTCGCTGGGGTTCTTCGCCCCGATGCGGTTCGCGGCGCTGGCGTCCGTGCCGCGGATCCTGGCGCTCGGGGCGGGCTGCTCGGTCCTGGTGGAGACCGCACAGTACGTCCTGCGCCTCGACCGGGTGTCCTCCGTGGACGACGTCCTGGTCAACACCGTCGGCGCCCTGCTGGCCGGGCTGGCGTCGCGCCCCTGGTGGCGTACGACGGCACCGGCGCCGTCGGACCGGCCGCGCCGCGCGCTCACGCCGACGGGCTGAGTCACGTGCCGGTGCCCACGCCGCCTTGCCTACGTCGGCGGTTTCCTGTGCTGCCTACGCTGGGGGCACCGTGAACAGACGCCCGAACCTCAGCGCCCGACTGAAGCTCACCCTCAGCTACGCCGGATTCCTCTTGGTCGCCGGCGTTCTCCTGCTGGCCGTGATGTGGGTGTTCGTACTGCGCTGGGTGCCGAACGACGACGCCAGGTCCATCCAGAAGAGGTTCGGCGCCGTGATCATCATCGGGCCCAAGCGCTCCGACCTGCTGAACGGCTTCGCCCCCGCCGCGGCCACGGCACTGGCCTTCCTCCTCGTCTTCGGCCTGCTGGGCGGCTGGATCCTCGCCGGCCGGATGCTCGCACCCCTCACCCGGATCGCGTCCGCGGCCCGGATGGCCTCGAACGGGTCGCTCTCCCACCGGATCCGCATGGCGGGCCCCGGAGACGAGTTCCGTGAACTCGCCGACGCGTTCGACACCATGCTCGAACGACTCGAATCCCACGTCGCCGAGCAGCAGAGGTTCGCCGCGAACGCCTCCCACGAGCTGCGCACCCCGCTGGCCGTCTCCCGGACGCTCCTCGACGCCGCCCGCAACGACCCCACGCGGGACCAGGGCGAACTCATCGAACGCCTGCGCACCGTCAACACGCGGGCGATCGACCTCACCGAGGCCCTTCTGCTGCTCAGCCGCGCCGACGGCAGGAGCTTCGCCCGCGAGCCCGTCGACCTCTCCCTCGTCGCCGAGGAAGCCGCCGAGACGCTGCTTCCCCTCGCCGAGAGGCGCCGGATCACACTCGACGTCACCGGCGGGACAGCGCATGCCGTCGGCTCCGCGGCGCTGATCCTGCGGATGGTGACGAACCTCGTCCAGAACGCCGTCGTCCACAACCTCCCCGCCGGCGGCACCGTGACGGTGCACACCGAACGGCAGCACGACGTGAGCGTGCTGCGGGTCGAGAACACGGGCCGGCCGCTCCCGCCGGAACTGGTGCCGACCCTCACCGAACCCTTCCAGCGCGGAACGGAACGCGTCCGCACCGACGAGCACGCCGGCGTCGGCCTCGGGCTGGCCATCGTGCACAGCGTCGTCCGGGCGCACGACGGCACCCTCGACCTCGCGCCCCGCACCGGCGGCGGTCTCCTCGTCACCGTTCGGCTTCCCGCCTCCTGCGCAGCGGCCGCCAAGCCCCGTCAGGCCCCGTAGAAGAGCTCCTCCACGACGGCCCGGGCCCTGCGCGTGGTACGCCGGTACGCGTCGAGCATGTCCCCGGCGTGCCCGTCCCCGTACCCCAGGTACCGCCCCACGGCCGCCAGCTCCCGGGGCTCGGTGGGGAACGTGTCGCCGGCCCGCCCCCGCACCAGCATCACGGCGTTGCGCACCCGCGTCGCCAGCACCCAGGCCTCGTCCAGTATCGCGGCCTCCTCGGTCCCCAGCAGCCCGGCCGCCTGTGCCGCGGCCAGCGCCTCCCGGGTCCGGGTGGTGCGCAGCCCCGGCTCGGCCCACCCGTGCCGCAGCTGCAGCAGCTGCACGGTCCACTCCACGTCGGAAAGACCGCCCGGCCCGAGCTTGGTGTGCAGCTTCGGGTCGGCGCCGCGCGGCAGCCGCTCGGACTCCATCCGCGCCTTCAGCCGCCGGATCTCGCGCACCGCGTCCTCGCCGAGCCCCTCCGCCGGGTACCGCAGCGGGTCGACCAGCTCGATGAACCGGAGCCCCAGCTCCTCGTCCCCGGCGACCGGTTCGGCGCGCAGCAGGGCCTGCGACTCCCACACCAGCGACCAGCGGCGGTAGTACGCCTCGTAGGAGTTCAGCGTCCGCACCAGCGGCCCGGACTTGCCCTCGGGGCGCAGGTCCGCGTCGATGAGCAACGGCGGGTCGGCGCTGGGGATCTGCAGCAGCCGGCGCATCTCGGCGACGACCTTGTTGGCCGCGTCGGCGGCCTCCCGTTCGGCCACGCCCTCCCGCGGCTCGTGCACGAAGAGGACGTCGGCGTCGGAGCCGTAGCCCAGCTCGTGGCCCCCGAACCGGCCCATGCCGATCACGACGAACCGGGTCGGCAGGGTGTCCCCCCAGCCGTCCCGCACCACCGCGCGCAGGGTCCCCGCCAGCGTGGCCGCCGTCAGGTCGGAGACCGCGCCGCCGACCCGGTCGACCAGGGCGCCCTGGTCGGCCTCGACGGGCTTGGTGTCGGTGCCGTAGGAGTCCACGATGTCGGCGGCGGTCGTACGGAACAGCTCGCGGCGGCGCACGCCGCGCGCCGCCCGCACCCCGTCCTCGGCGTTGTCGGCGCGGCCGACGGCGGCGAGGATCTCCTGCTCCAGCTGGGCGCGGCCGCGCGGCTCCAGGCCGCCCCCGTCGCCGTCGCCGAGCAGGGCCACCGCCTCCGGGGCGCGCATCAGCAGGTCGGGGGCGAGGCGGCCGGCGGACAGCACGCGCGCGAGGTTCTCGGCGGCGGCGCCCTCGTCCCTCAACAGCCGTAGGTACCAAGGGGTCTTGCCGAGGGCGTCGGAGACCTTGCGGAAGTTCAGCAGGCCCGCGTCCGGGTCGGCGGAGTCCGCGAACCAGCCCAGCAGGACGGGCAGCAGGGTGCGCTGGATGGCGGCCTTGCGGGTGACGCCGGAGGCGAGGGCCTCCAGGTGGCGCAGGGCCGCGGCGGGGTCGGCGTAGCCGAGCGCCTCCAGGCGTTCCCGGGCCGCCTCGGCGCTCAACCTGGCTTCGACGGGGGCGAGTTGAGCGACGGCGTCGAGCAGCGGGCGGTAGAAGAGCTTCTCGTGCAGGCGCCGTACGACGCCGGTGTGCTGCTTCCACTCGCGGATCAGCTCGGTCACCGGGTCGGCGCGCAGGCCCAGCGAGCGGCCGAGGCGGCGCAGGTCGGCCTCGCCCTCGGGGACCAGGTGGGTGCGGCGCAGCCGGTAGAGCTGGATGCGGTGCTCCATGGAGCGCAGGAACCGGTAGGCGTCGTCGAGCTGGACGGCGTCGGCGCGGCCCACGTAGCCGCCGGCCGCGAGGGCCTGGAGGGCGTCGAGGGTGGTGCCGGAGCGCAGCGTGGCGTCGGTGCGGCCGTGCACCAACTGGAGGAGCTGGACGGCGAATTCGACGTCCCTGAGGCCGCCGGGGCCGAGCTTCAGCTCGCGGTCGATCTCGGCGACCGGGATGTTCTCCACCACGCGCCGGCGCATCTTCTGCACGTCGGCGACGAAGTTGTCGCGCTCTGCGGCCTTCCAGACCATGGGTTCGAGCGCGGCCACGTACTCCTGTCCGAGGTCGAGGTCGCCGGCGACCGGGCGGGCCTTGAGCAGGGCCTGGAACTCCCAGGTCTTGGCCCAGCGCTGGTAGTAGGCGAGATGACTGCTGAGGGTGCGCACGAGGGGGCCGTTGCGGCCCTCGGGGCGGAGGTTGGCGTCGACGGGCCAGATCGACCCCTCCACGGTGGTCTCGGAGCAGATCCGCATCATGTGCGAGGCCAGTTTGGTGGCGGACCGCAGCGCCTTGGCCTCGTCGGCACCTCCCCCAGTGCCTGAAGGGCCTGGGGGTGCCCCCAGCGCCTCGCCGACGAAGATGACGTCGACGTCGGAGACGTAGTTCAGCTCGTGGCCGCCGCACTTGCCCATGGCGATGACGGCGAGCCGGCAGGCGGCGGCGTCCTCGGGCGCGGCGGCCTCGGCGAGGGCGAGGGCGGCGCGCAGGGTGGCGGTGGCCAGGTCGGCGAGTTCGGCGGCGGTCTGGGCGACGTCCGTCGTGCCGCACACGTCGCGGGCGGCGATGGACAGCAGGCAGCGCCGGTAGGCGACGCGCAGGGAGACCGGGTCGGCGGCCTCGGCGAGCCCGCCTTCGAACTCCGCGACGCCCGGGTGCAGGTCGCGGGGCTCGTAGGTGACCAGGGCCTCCCAGTCGCGCGGGTGCCGGGCGAGGTGGTCGGCGAGGGCGGCGGAGGCGCCGAGGACGCCCAGCAGGCGGTCCCGCAGCGGCTTGGCCGCTATCAGGGTGTCGAGCAGCTCCTGGCGGGCGGTGGGGCCGGGCTGGGCCTCCAGGAGCCGTACCAGGCCGTGCAGGGCGAGGTCGGGGTCGGCGGTGGCACCGAGGGCTTCCAGGAGCACCGGGTCGTCGCGCACGGCGGCCAGCTCGGCGCTGTCCAGCAGCCGCTCGGCGGCCGAGGCATCGGTGAAGCCGTGCCGCAGCAGTCGCGTGAAGGTACTGCTCCTGCGCCCCGGCGTCATCCGCGGCTCCCCTCGGATCAAGACTCGGATCGAGATTCGGATCAAGATTCGGATCAAGGTCGTCCCTGCCCGAGCCTAACCGGAGACCCCGTCACGAGCGCCGATGAGTTTCCGGCGGGATCGTGGTCCGTACCGGCAACGAACCCAGGGAGGCATCATGCGCGAACCCGCGGGCGAGCTGGACGCCCGCTACAGCAGCGAGGGCACCTCGGCCCACGACTGGTCCGAAGCGGAGAAGGTTCTGACGGAGTCCGAGCTGTTCTGGATCTCGACGGTACGCCCGGACGGGCGCCCCCACGTCACCCCGCTGCTCGCGGTGTGGCACGACGGCGCCCTGCACTTCGGCACCGGCCCCGGCGAACGCAAGGCGGCGAACCTCGCCGGGAACCCGCACGTCGTCCTGACCACCGGCACCAACAGCTGGACCAGCGGGTACGACGTGACGGTCGAGGGCGAGGCGGTACGCGTGACCGACGACGGCCGGCTGCGCGAGCTGGCGGCGGCCTGGGAGGCGAAGTACGGCCCGTTCTGGCACTACGAGGTGGAGGGCGGCTGCTTCCACCACGGGCCGGGACGCGCCCTGGTCTTCGCCGTGCGGCCCCGCAAGGTCCTCGGCTTCGGCAAGGGCGAGCCGTTCAGCCAGACGAAGTGGGAGTAGTTCATCCGGTCTTCACCTGTCTGGCCGAGCGCGGTGGGGGCGAGGATTATTGGCGTGTGCATGCTCAGTCCGCACCGCCACCGATCCCTCCCTTCCCCCACTACCGGAGGTTGATGTGTCCGGCAGTTCCGCACGTTCCGGGATGCTGCGCCGTGCCCGTACGGCGATGGCGTCCGCCACCGCCCTCACCGCGGCCGCGGTCGGCCTGTGGACCGGGCTCGGCGGCGCGTCCGCGCACGCCGCGAGTGCCGTACCGACCCCGGACCACGTGATCGTCGTGGTCTTCGAGAACCACGCCTACAGCCAGGTCATCGGCTCCTCCAGCGCCCCGTACATCAACTCGCTGGCGACCGGCGGCGCCAACCTGACCCAGATGTACGCCGAGACCCACCCGAGCCAGCCGAACTACTTCGCCCTGTTCTCCGGCTCCACCCAGGGCATCACCGACGACAGCTGCTACACCGCGGGCTTCTCCTCGGCGGCGAACCTGGCCTCCGAGCAGCTCGCGGCCGGCCGCACCTGGGCCAGCTACAACGAGACCCTGCCCAGCCAGGGCTCGACCACGTGCAGCAGCGGCAATTACGCGCGCAAGCACAACCCCTGGTTCGGCTTCAGCAACGTGCCGACCTCGACCGCAAAAACGTTCGCCCAGTTCCCGACCGACTACTCCACCCTCCCCCAGCTGTCCTTCGTGACCCCCAACCTGTGCAGCGACATGCACGACTGCTCGGTGTCCACCGGTGACACCTGGCTGAAGAACAACCTGGGCGCCTACGCCACCTGGGCGAAGACCCACAACAGCCTCCTCGTCGTCACCATGGACGAGGACAATCGCCTGGCCGGCAACCGCATCCCGACCGTCCTGTACGGCCAGCCGGTCGCCGCGGGCTCGACCTCGTCCACCACCTACGACCACTACGACCTGCTGCGCACCCTGGAGGACAGCCAGGGCCTGAGCGCGCACGCGGGCAACGCGGCGTCCTCGTCCGACATCACCGGGATCTGGGCGTCCTGACGTGTACGTAGCGGACAGCCGCGCGAGCACTCCGACGACGGCGTCCGTGGAAGGTACCGCCCGGCCCTCGCGGGCCGGGCGGTACCGCACCACGATCGCGCCCACCGTCCTCGCCCTCGGCACGGTCAGCCTGGTCACCGACGTGTCCTCCGAGATGGTCACGGCGGTCCTCCCGCTGTACCTGGTGGCCGGCCTCGGCCTGTCCCCGCTGGGCTTCGGTCTCCTCGACGGTGTCTACAACGGCTTCTCGGCCGTCGTACGCCTGGTCGGCGGTCACCTGGCCGACCGCGGCGGCGGCCGCCACAAGTGGGTGGCGGGCGCGGGCTACGCCCTCTCGGCCCTCTGCAAACCCCTGCTGCTGGTCGCCCACACCCTCACCCCCATCGGCCTGGTCCTGGCGGCGGACCGCACCGGCAAGGGCCTGCGCACGGCTCCCCGGGACGCCCTGATCTCGCTCTCCAGCACCCCGGAGACCCGGGGCCGCGCCTTCGGCGTCCACCGCGCCATGGACACGGCGGGCGCGCTGCTCGGCCCCCTGGCCGCGTTTCTCATCCTCCGGGCCACCGTGGACGGCTACGACGCGGTCTTCACGGTGAGCTTCTGCGTGGCGGTCCTGGGTGTGCTGATCCTGGTGCTGTTCGTACCGGGCCGCGGCCGTACCGAGGCGGCCGGCGTTCCCACCGCACGCCCGACCCTGCGCGCGGCCCTCGGCCTCCTGTCCCACCGCGACCTGCGCCGCGTCACCGTCTGCGCCCTGCTCCTGGGCCTCGCGACGGTGAGCGACTCCTTCGTCTACCTGCTGCTGCAACGCCGGCTCGGCGTCCCGGACCGCTGGTTCGCCCTGCTCCCGCTCGGCACCGCCGCCGCGTTCCTCCTGCTGGCCGTCCCGCTGGGCCGCCTGGCGGACCACTGGGGCCGCTGGCGGGTCTTCCTGACCGGCCACGGCGCCCTGCTCCTGGCCTACGTCCTGCTCCTCACGTCCTGGCACGGCACGGCCCTCCCCTACGCGGTGCTGGCCCTGCACGGCACGTTCTACGCGGCGACCGACGGCGTCCTGATGGCGGCCGCGTCCGACAGCGTCCCCGAGGCGCTGCGCTCGTCGGGCCTGGCGCTGGTCCAGACGGGCCAGGCGGGGGCGCGGTTCGCCTGCTCACTGGGGTTCGGGGCGGCCTGGACGCTGTGGGGCGACCGTACGGCGCTGAGCGTGTCGGCGGTGGCCCTGGCGGTGTGCGCGGCCTACGCCCTCACCCTCCGCCCCTTCCGGAAGGCCGCCGCATGACCGTCCGCTCCCGCCTCCTGATCCTCCTCTCGGCGCTCGCGGTCCTGGCGGCCGTGGCCCTCGCCTCCGTCCTGCACGCCTCCGCCCGGGCGGAGCGCCGCGACCACACCCAGGCGGGCGGCCCGAAGGTCACCCCGGGGACGGTGACGCTGACGGCCCCGGGCCGCATGGTCTTCCGCAACATGGCCTGGGGCCCGCACCGCGACGAACTGAGCACGGTCCCCGCCGCCGCCCCCGCCGGCCCCCGCACCGCCTCCGGCGTGAAATGCCTCCGCTTCTACGCCGCCGCGGGCACGGGCGTCTGCCTCCAGGCCGTCCACGGCCCGGTCTCGGACACCTACCGGGCCCTGATCCTGGACGCGAACCTGAAGGAACGGGCCCGCTACGACGTCCCGGGCATCCCGTCCCGCGCCCGCGTCTCCCCCACCGGTCACTTCGCTGCCTGGACGGCGTTCGTGGGCGGCGACTCGTACGCGGGCACGAACTTCTCGACCCGCACGGCGATCGCCGACACCCGCACCGGCGCCCTGATCCCCTCCCTGGAGGCGTTCCACATCATCAGGGACGGCCGTCCCTACCAGGGAGCGGACATCAACTTCTGGGGCGTGACGTTCGCGTCGGACGACAACACCTTCTACGCGACCCTGGCGACGAAGGGCTCGACCTACCTGGTCCGGGGCGACCTGCACACCCGCACGGTCACCACCCTCCACCCGAACGTGGAATGCCCGTCCCTCTCCCCCGACGGCACCCGTATCGCGTACAAGAAACGGGTGAAGGGCCTGCCGAAGGACGCGCCCTGGCGCCTCTACGTCCTCGACCTCCGGACGATGCGCGAAACCCCGCTCGCCGAGACCCGCAGCGTGGACGACCAGGCGGTGTGGAAGGACCCGCACACCATCGTCTACGCCCTGCCGGGCGACTACGGGGCGGACCTGTACCAGGTCCCGGCGGACGGCACGGGGAAGCCTCGGCGGATCAGCATCTCGGCGGTGTCGCCGGCGTACGTGGACTGACCCCGGTCGGGAATCCCGGGAATGGGCGACATGTCACCATGTGTTGGTGGGTGCAAGTACGACGAGAGAACGAGCAGACGAGCACCGGAGCACGACGTGAGCGCTGCCCCGATCACGACATCTGTGGTCGACACCCTGCGAGCATGGCACCGTGCCGCGCCGGGGCCGGTGCGGCTGGCCGGACCGCTCCTGCTGATCATCGCGATCCCGGTGGCCGACTGGTTCCTGCCGCCGGACATCCATCTCGCCCACCTCCTGGTCGTCGCCGTGGCGGTCACCGCGGTCGGCAGCGGGCCGCGCGCCACCGCGCTGATCGGGGCGCTGGCGGTGCTCGCCCTGCTCTGCGCCGGCCTGGAGCGGCAGACCCTGGTCACCGAGAACGTCCTCGTCGAACTCTCCGCCCTGGTCGCCGTCTGCGCCTTCCTCGTCCTCTTCACCCGGCTGCGGGACCGTCGCGAGCGGGAACTCGTCCGGGCCCGGTCGGTGTCCGACGCGGCACAGCGGGTCGTTCTGCGGCCGCTGCCGAAGCAGGCCGGACCCGTGGCTCTCGCCTCGCACTACCGCAGTGCCGAAGCGGACTCGACGATCGGCGGCGACCTGTACGCCGCCGCCCGGGTCCCCGGCTGCACGCGGCTGCTGATCGGGGACGTCCGGGGCAAGGGGCTCCCCTCGATCAGCGACACGGCGATCGTGCTGGGCGCCTTCCGCGCCGCCGCACACCGCCGGATCCCGCTGCCGGAACTGGTCGCCTACATCGAGGACGCCGCCCGGTGGGGACTCGCGGAGTTCTCGGAGCCGAACGAGGACGCGGCCGAGCGCTTCGTGACCGCCGCCGTCATGGACATCCCGGACGACGAGCCCGTGGTGCACCTGATCAGCTGCGGGCACCCGCCGCCCCTCCTGCTGCGGGGCCGCACCCGGACGGCGCTGGCGCTGACGGTCCCCGAACCGTCGCCCCCGCTCGGCCTCGGCGTGTGGCCCGCCGGCGTGGACTGCGCGGAGAGTGCCGGCGGCTGCTACGTACCGGCGACCTTCCCGTTCGAGTACGGCCACAGGCTGGTCCTGTACACGGACGGCGTCAGCGAGGCCCGGAACGCGGACGGCGACTTCTACCCGCTCGCCGAACGCGCCACGGCCTGGGCGGACCAGGCGCCCGACCCGCTCGTCGAGCAGCTCGCCGCCGACGTCCGGGCATACACGGGCGGCCAGCTGAACGACGACATGGCCATGGTCGTCCTCCAGCGCGACCGGACGGCGTCCTGACCAGCGGGAAAGCCCCGGCCTGCGGCTACCTGGTACTGCCCGCGCCTACAGCACCGGCAGGTTCTTCCGCAGCTCGAACGCGGTGACCTCGCTGCGGTACTCCTCCCATTCCTGGCGCTTGTTGCGCAGGAAGAAGTCGAAGACGTGTTCGCCGAGGGTGTCGGCGACCAGGTCGCTGTTCTCCATGAGGGTGAGGGCCTCGCCGAGGTTCTGCGGGAGCGGTTCGATGCCCATGGCGCGGCGCTCGGCGTTGGAGAGGGCCCAGACGTCGTCCTCGGCGCCCGGCGGGAGCTCGTAGCCCTCCTCGATGCCCTTGAGGCCGGCGGCCAGCAGGACGGCGTAGGCCAGGTACGGGTTGGCGCCGGAGTCGATGGAGCGGACCTCGACGCGCGCGGAGCCGGTCTTGCCGGGCTTGTACATCGGGACCCGGACGAGGGCGCTGCGGTTGTTGTGGCCCCAGCAGATGTAGGAGGGGGCCTCGCCGCCCGCGCCGGCCGTGCGCTCGGAGCCGCCCCAGATGCGCTTGTAGGAGTTCACCCACTGGTTGGTGACCGCGGAGATCTCGGCGGCGTGCTTCAGCAGGCCCGCGATGAAGGAGCGGCCGACCTTGGAGAGCTGGAACTCCGCGCCCGACTCGTAGAACGCGTTGCGGTCGCCCTCGAAGAGGGAGAGGTGGGTGTGCATGCCGGAGCCGGGGTGCTCGGAGAACGGCTTCGGCATGAAGGTCGCCTGCACCCCCTGCTCCAGCGCCACCTGCTTCATGACCAGCCGGAACGTCATGATGTTGTCGGCCGTGGAGAGCGCGTCGGCGTAGCGCAGGTCGATCTCCTGCTGGCCGGGCGCGCCCTCGTGGTGGGAGAACTCGACCGAGATGCCCATCGACTCCAGCATGGTGATCGCCTGGCGGCGGAAGTCCATGCCGACGTTGGTGGGCGTGTGGTCGAAGTAGCCCGAGTTGTCGGCCGGGGTGGGGCGGGAGCCGTCCAGCGGGCGGTCCTTCAGGAGGAAGAACTCGATCTCGGGGTGGGTGTAGAAGGTGAAGCCGAGGTCGGAGGTGCGGGCGAGGGACCGCTTCAGGACGTACCGGGGGTCCGCGAAGGACGGGGAGCCGTCGGGCATGAGGATGTCGCAGAACATCCGGGCCGTGCCGGGGGTCTCCGCGCGCCACGGGAGGACCTGGAAGGTGGACGGGTCCGGCTTGGCGATCATGTCGGACTCGTAGACGCGGGCGAAGCCCTCGATGGCGGAGCCGTCGAAGCCGATGCCCTCGTCGAAGGCCTGTTCAAGCTCGGCCGGGGCCACGGCGACGGACTTGAGGAAGCCCAGCACGTCCGTGAACCACAGGCGTACGAACCGGATGTCGCGCTCCTCCAAGGTCCGGAGCACGAACTCCTGCTGCTTGTCCATCTTCCGCTTCCCCATCCTTGCTGGTCAGGCCGCCTGTCTTCCTGTCGCGCAGGAGGCGGTCGGGCACCTGAGCATCACACCACAACAGCATTTCACGCGCGTTGCGCACCTTGATCGCCCGAGCGACCTCGGCCTGAACGGCTCCCGTACGGCAGGTGTCCTGCCCTGCCGCCCATCTTGCCTGCTCGCAGCGACATCCGTAATGGGCGATTCGGTTTCCCGGGCGTCAGGCAGGTGACCGACACCACGCCTCTTAAATTTGAATCTCAGATGCAAGTTTTAATAGCGTGCGGGACAACGAGCCGTTCGGCCGAGCCACGCCGAGCCACAAGGAGCCCCGATGCTGTCCGAGCCCTCCGCCGCCACCGTCCGCGCCACCCTCCCCGCCGTCGGCGCCGCCATCGGCGAGATCACCGAGCGGTTCTACGCCCGCCTCTTCGCCGCCCACCCCGGGCTGCTGAGGAACCTCTTCAACCGCGGCAACCAGGCCGCCGGCACCCAGCGGCAGGCCCTCGCCGGCTCCATCGCCGCGTTCGCCACGCACCTGCTGGACCACCCGGACCAGCGACCCGACGCCCTGCTGAGCCGCATCGCCCACAAGCACGCCTCCCTGGGCGTCGCGCCCGAGCAGTACGACGTCGTGCACGAGCACCTCTTCGCCGCCATCGCCGAGGTGCTCGGCGAGGCCGTCACCCCGGAGGTCGCGGCCGCCTGGGACGAGGTCTACTGGCTGATGGCGAACGCGCTCGTCGCGATCGAGAAGCGGCTGTACGAGGAGAGCGGCGGCCGCCGGGGGCTGCGGCCCTGGAAGGTCGTCGAGCGGGTGGTGGAGACCGCCGACGTCGTGACGTTCCGGGTACGGCCGGTGGACGGCGGCGCGGCGGTGCGCGGCTTCCGGGCCGGGCAGTACGTCTCCGTGGGCGTCACCCTCCCCGACGGCGCCCGCCAGATACGCCAGTACAGCCTGTCCGGCGCGCCGGGCGAGCCGGTCCGCCAGTTCAGCGTCAAGCGCGTGCACGGCGATCCGGGCGGTACGACGCCCGACGGCGAGGTCTCCCGTCACCTGCACGCGCGCGTGCGCGAGGGCGACGTGCTCGAACTGTCGGAGCCGTACGGCGACCTCGTGCTCGGCGGGAGCACGGGCGACACCGCCGACCGCCCTCTCCTGCTCGCCTCCGCCGGCATCGGCGTGACCCCGATGGTGGCGATGCTGGCCGCGCTCTCGGCCGACGGCCACCGCGCCCCGGTGACCGTCGTACACGGCGACCGCTCCCCCGCCGACCACGCCCTGCGCACCGACCACACGGGCTACGCGGCCAAACTCCCGGACGCCTCCGTGCACTTCTTCTACGAGCGGGACGCGGAGCCGGGCAGCCACACCGGGCTGGTGGATCTCGCCGGCATCGAGGTCGCGAACGGCACGCGCGCGTACCTGTGCGGCCCGCTCCCCTTCATGCGCGCGGTGCGCACCCAGTTGCTCGCCCAGGGCGTCCCCGCGGCCGACATCCACTACGAGGTCTTCGGGCCGGACCTGTGGCGGGCGGCGGGCGCGGCCTGATCCCCGCGGCAGGAGCCGAGAAGGGCCGGCCACTCCCGGAGGAGGTGGCCGGCCCTCGCGTCGGGCGGACGGGATCAGCTCAGACCGAGGTTCGACAGCGCGGTCGTCCAGTCCGTGACGATCGCGTCCTGGGCGTCGGCGAGGGTGACGGTGCCGGCGCAGACGGCCTTCTTGAGCTTGTTCTCGACGGTGTCCTTGTTGCCGGCGGTCTTGGTGCCGTACTCCGGCTCGGGCCAGAGGTTGAGCTCACTCTTGGGGGCACCGCCGAGTTCGAGGGGGACGAAGTGGTCCTCCTCGTAGTCCGAGGTGCTGGTGTCCGTGTAGCCGTACTCGACGATCTGCTTCTTCTTCAGCGCGGTGGTGTAGGAGCTGGACGGCCGGACGGTCGCGGTCCACCCGGCGACGCAGATGGTGGAGTCGATGGTGGACTGGGTGACGTCCGGGTTGAAGTCGCCGGGCTGGCAGCTGGGGTCGGGGAGGGGGAGGTAGTCCTGACTGCAGCTCTGCGCGTGCGCGGTGCCGGCGGCCACCGTGAGGCCGGCGGCGGCGAGGGCGAGGGAGGAGAGGGCGGTGACCAGGGAGCGGGATATTCGGGGCATGGGGGGGGATCTCCCGGAGCGGTGCCCGGCAGGAATTCCGGGCGGTCGTGGGCATGACAGCACCGGGATCATCTATGCGGGTAGAGCTCTTTGTCGGTCGCGGAGATCCCTTTGTTGAATGTTTGAACACGGCGGGTCTTACGGAGGCCAAGTCATGGCCCGCGCTTGGTTGTCGGCATCACGCGCCGGCTTCGGCCGCGGCCCCGCCGACCCCCGATCCGACATGCGGCCGCCGCCGCGTGCGCGCGACAGGCGCTAAACCGCCCCCGGCCCCTTGGAAATGCTGAGCAGCAAAGGCCCCGTCGGCTCCGCCACCATGTCCGCCACCGTCACCGGGTCAAGCGCCGCGAAGAACGCCTCCTGGGCCCGGCGCAGGGCACCCCGCAGGCGACAGCCGGAGTTCAGCGGGCAGGGCGTCGCCCCCTCGCAGTCCACCACGTCCCCCTCGCCCTCGAAGGTCCGCACCAGCGCGCCCACCGAAGCGGTACGGCCCTTCCCGGTCAGCGAGAGCCCGCCGCCCCGGCCGCGCCGGGCGTCCACCAGCCCCAGGTGCTGCAGTTCGGCGACCACCTTCGCGGCATGCGTGTAGGGCACGTCCATGTCCTCGGCGACCTCGCGGGTCGTGGGGCTGGCGTCGCCCGCGACGGCGAGCCGCATCAGGAGGCGTAGAGCCAGGTCGGTGGAGCGCAGCAGCCGCATACCGGTCAGGGTAGGTAATACGCATCCGTCATTCAAATTATCGGTTTCCTGTCGGATCCCGGGTCTTTACAGGACTTTCCTGTGCCCTGCCTACGGCTGACCCCATCTCCCCCCTTACGATCAGCGAGCCCCACCGTCCACGTCTCTTTCCCCCAGAAGGACACATTCCATGGGTTCCGCGAAGAAGAGCAGCAACGCCGAGCGCAAGGCGCGCATAGAGGAGATGCGGCGGGCGGAGCGTGCCCGCGAGCGCCGTAACCGGATCCTCACCATCGCCGCCAGCACGGTGGTCGTGGCCGGTCTCGTCGTCGGCGGTGTGGTGCTCGTCAACTCGCAGTCGGACAAGAGCGACAGCGCGAGCGACGCGAAGGGCGGCTCCGGGGACTCCGGGCACTTCGTCACCGGCAGCGACGGCGTGCGGACCTGGACGGGCAAGCTGTCCCGCACCCACGTCACGGGGACCGTGACGTACCCGATGCACCCGCCGGTCGGCGGCAACCACAACCCGGTGTGGCTCAACTGCAACGGCAACGTCTACACCAAGGCCGTGAAGGACGAGAACGCCGTGCACGCCCTGGAGCACGGCGCGGTCTGGGTGACGTACACCGACAAGGCGAAGAAGTCCGACGTGGACACGCTGGCGGCCAAGGTGAAGGCGACCCCGTACTCGCTGATGAGCCCGTACGCGAACCAGACCTCGCCGATCGAGCTGTCGGCGTGGGGGCACCAGCTGAGCGTGACGAGCGCGGACGACCCGAAGGTCGGCAAGTTCTTCGAGACGTACGTGCAGGGCAAGCAGACCCCGGAGCCGGGGGCCTCCTGCACCGGCGGGACGATGTGACGTGAAGAAGCACATCGGCTGGGTCGCCGGGACGACGGCCGCGGTGCTCGTCGCGGCCGGCGCGATCACCTACGCGGTCGCCGAGGACGGCGACGGCGGTGGCGGCGGCCTGAAGGTCCCGAGCGCGGACGGGGCGGACGCGGGGTTCGCCCGGGACATGGCCGTCCACCACCAGCAGGCCGTGGAGATGTCCTACATCATCCGCGACCGCACGAAGAACACGGAAGTACGGCGGCTCGCCTACGACATCGCGCAGACGCAGGCCAACCAGCGCGGCATGCTGCTGGGCTGGCTGGACCTGTGGGACCTGCCGAAGGTGTCGGCGAAGCCGCCGATGTCCTGGATGGGCATGGGCGACATGCCCGAGCGCGGGGACGGTTCGCTGATGCCGGGCATGGCGACCGACACCGAGCTGAAGAAGCTGGGGACCCTGAACGGCAAGCAGGCGGAGATCTTCTACCTCCAGCTGATGACGGACCATCACAAGGGCGGCATCCACATGGCCGAGGGGTGCGTGGCCAAGTGCACCGTCGCGGTGGAGAAGAGCCTCGCCCAGGGCATGGTCGACGCGCAGCAGTCGGAGCTGACGACGATGAAGCAGATGCTGACGGAGCGGGGCGCGAAGCCGCGCGACTGAGCAACCCCCAACGCGCCTTACAGGATGGGGGATTTGTCGACTTAACGGCACCGCAAGCATTCAACAACAATCGCAACCGATCTGTAATGTTCTGCGCGCTGCCGAAAGCGACCCAAAAGCCCCTAATCAACGCCCCCTTGGGACTTCCTTGGGTTTTTCATTCCCCTGGCATGAACAGTTCACCGAAAGAGTGACGTCGACCGTGTGATCCATTCACGGGCCGTTCCGCCGCAGGCCTCCTGGTGATCACGGATGACCGACCACTCCATGCGTCGAACCGCATAGCAGGGGGCAGTATGAGATCCAACCGTGCCAAGGTGCGGGCCAGCGTGAGCATGGCAGCGACACTGCCGATGATCGCCGGCGCGCTCGCACTCGGCATACCCGCGGCGCACGCCGCGGACAGCCCGGCCCGTGACAGCCTGAAGGGCACCAAGCCCACCTGGGCCACGGCCAAGGCGGACAAGGGCGCCACCTCGAACAGCGCGCAGGTCAAGGCCCGGGTCTACCTGGCCGGCCAGGACGCCAAGGGCCTCGCGGCCTACGCGAAGGCGGTGTCCGACCCCAGCTCGCCGCTCTACGGCAAGTACCTCAGCGCCAAGCAGGTGCAGGCCCGCTACGGCGCCACCAAGGCCCAGGTGAAGGCCGTCAAGTCCTGGCTGACCGCGGCCGGCCTGAAGGTCACCGAGGTCACCCAGCACTACATCACCGTCTCCGGCGACGTGTCCGCCGCCGAGAAGGCGTTCGGCACCCAGCTGCACAACTACGCCAAGGGCTCGAAGACCTACCGCGCCCCGGCGACGACGGCGACCGTGCCGACCTCCGTCAGCGACGCCGTCCTGACCGTCACCGGCCTGGACAACGCGCCGCACAAGGCCACCCACGACGACACGCTGCCGCCCCCGGCCACCGTGTTCAAGAACTCCGGGCCGTTCTCGTCGTACTACGGCTCGAACACCGCGAGCACGCTGCCGGACGCGTACGGCACGAAGATCCCGTACGCCATCGAGGGCTACACCGGCAAGCAGCTGCGGGCCGCCTACGGCGCCGGCAAGTACACCGGCAAGCACGTGCGCGTCGCGATCACCGACGCGTTCGCCTCGCCGACCATCGCCTACGACGCCGGCACCTACGCCAAGGCGCACGGCGACGCCTCGTGGAAGACGAGCCAGCTGCACCAGGTGCTGCCCTCGAACTACACGAACACCGGGGCCGACGAGTGCGACGCCTCCGGCTGGTACGGCGAGGAGACCCTCGACGTCGAGGCCGTGCACGCGGTCGCGCCGGACGCGGACGTCACGTACGTGGGCGCCGCGTCCTGCATGGACAACGACCTCCTCGACGCCCTCAGCAAGGTGGTCGACAACCACCTGGCCGACATCGTCTCCAACTCCTGGGGCGACATCGAGGCCAACGAGACCCCGGACGTCCAGGCCGCCTACGACCAGGTCTTCCAGCTGGGCGCGGTGCAGGGCATCGGCTTCTACTTCTCCTCCGGTGACAACGGCGACGAGGTCGCCAACACCGGTACGAAGCAGGTCGACACCCCGGCCAACTCCGCCTGGGTGACGGCGGTCGGCGGTACCTCCCTCGCCGTCGGCAAGGGCGACAAGTACCTGTGGGAGACCGGCTGGGGCACCGAGAAGGCCTCGCTGTCGGCCGACGGCAAGAGCTGGACCGGCTTCCCCGGCGCGTACACCTCGGGCGCGGGCGGCGGCACCAGCAAGACGGTGACCGAGCCGTACTACCAGAAGAGCGTCGTCCCGGACTCCCTCGCGAAGGCCAACAGCGCCACCGGCAACCGCGTGGTCCCGGACATCTCCGCGATCGCCGACCCCAACACCGGTTTCAAGGTCGGCCAGACGCAGACCCAGGCGGACGGCACCGAGGCGTACAGCGAGTACCGCATCGGCGGCACGTCGCTGGCCGCGCCGGTCATCGCCGCGGTCCAGGCCCTCGCCCAGGAGGCGCGCGGCGGTCAGGCGATCGGTTTCGCCAACCCGCTGATCTACTCCAAGTACGGCACGAAGGCCTACCACGACGTCACGGACAACCCGACCGGCAAGGGCCTCGCGGTCGCCCGCGTCGACTTCGCCAACGGCTTCGACGCCACCAACGGCCTGCTGACCTCGGTCCGCAGCCTCGGCAAGGACAGCTCCCTGTCCGCGGTCAAGGGCTACGACGACGTCACCGGCGTCGGCACCCCGGCCAACGGCTACGTCGAGTCGTACAAGGCGACGAAGGCACACCGCAAGCACTGACGCGCTGCGCGGCTTGGCCGACAGAGGGGCGTGGGGTCCTGACGGACCTCACGCCTCTTTGCGTTGGGCTACTTGAGGGAGGCGACGAAGGGGGTCCAGGCGGTGGCGGGGAGAACGAGCACCGGGCCCTCGGGGGCCTTTGAGTCGCGGACGGGGACGAGGCCGGGCACTCCGTGGGCAACCTCGACGCAGTCCCCGCCACCCCCATTGCTGTAGCTGCTCTTCAGCCAGAGCGCGTCACTCAAATCGATCCGGTTGCTTGCCATTTCGGTAATCCTCTGCCGCCGATTTGATCATGGCCAGGGACGCCTTGGGCGCTAGTGCGACGGCCCTGAGCCGATCGTACGACTTGCGGTACTCAGCTACGAGCGCCGGATCATCGATGGTGTCGCCGCTGTGAAGCGCCTCCGTATAGAACAGCGGTGGCGCATCAAAGAAGGTCATGATCTTCGCCGGGCCGGTCATGAGGGGATGCGCACCGAGCTTCCGCAGGATGAGTTGCGGAGTGATTCGACGACGCTCAGCCAACTCCACAATCCGGTCGAGCTGTTCTGCCATCTCCGACGGCGGCAGGATCGGGTCAGTGACGAGCGACTCGTGCAAGATCGCCCAGTACTCCGGTGTCCGGTGATCCAGTTCGAAGAGTTCGGCACGCGCCATCCGGCCGCTGACCTTCTCCTCCACCTCCTCGTCGAGGGACAACGGAAGGCTCGCCAAGACAACAGCTCGCGCGTATGCCGGAGTTTGAAGCAGCCCCGGGATGAGGATCGGGCACCACTCCTCGATGGTCAGGGCATGCTTCTCCGCCTCTAGGACCTTCTCGAAGTACTCGGCGTGACCACCCCGCCGCGCCCTCCGCACATCCTCGCAATGCCGCTCGAAGTACCCGTCCGTCCCCAGCACGCGATCCACATGCCGGGCCAGCTCCAACGGCATCCTCCGCTCGCCGCGTTCGATGTCGCTGAGGTGGGACTTGCCGTAGAAGCTGCCCTCGACCAGCTTCTCCAGGGACAGCCCCGCCGCCTCCCGCTTCCACCGCAACTCCTTGCCGTAGAGGCCGGGGACGCTCGAAGAGCCGTCGATGTCCTTACGCCGCGCCACCCGCTCACCGCCGTAACTCATGGGGCCGTTTCCGCAGTTCGCGTCGCGGACGCGAATGCTCTTCCACGGTAGCGAGGGGATCGACAGTCTGTGAGGTGTTCGTCACACGCCGCACAGAAGGTGGCCCGCCCTGATGCCCGACCCCTCCCCCACCGCCTACGACGTCACGCTTTGCGTCGAGGACCTCCGCACCGCCCTCGCCGAGCACGGCATCACGCTGCCGTCCCTCCGCGTCGATCTGCCGAGCTTCGCGGGCACGTACGCCCCGCCCGCCGGCCTCGTCGCGCTCGGGAACTGCAACACGGCCACGGCACGGGCCCTTGCCGTCGCGCTCAGGAAGACGGCGGCGGCAGAACGATGACGGCGCACCTCGAACTCCATCTGCAGGCCACCCCGAAGGCCGCACCGGAACTGCGCCACTGGCTCCGCGACCACACCTTCGAAGTGCGGCTTTGCGCAACGGAGTTGCTGACGAACGTCATCGACCACGTGGGTGAGGGTGCACCCGTGACGGTGCGCGTCATCCCTACGGCGTCCCCCGAACACACCCGTATCGAGGTGACCGACCCCGCCCCCGGCGCATCGCCCGTCCTGCTGTCCGCCACCGCAGCGGAGGAGTCCGGCCGGGGCCTGCTCCTCCTGGACGCGCTTGCCGACCGGTGGGGTGTGGAGCACGGGCGGGACCGCAAGACGGTCTGGTGCGAGCTGCCGAAGACGACGACCCCGACCTCGTAGGCCCATCGATATCGGATGGGGCGACATGCCCAGCCATCACGGAAAATAGGCACTAAACATGCAAAATAGCGCAATGTTGGATATTTAATCTCTCTCCGGAAGGAAATGCCATGGCGGGCAAACCCAGCATTGTCTTCGCCCACGGACTCTGGGCGGATGGGTCGTGCTTCAACAAGCTCATCCCCACACTCCAGGCCGAAGGGCACGAGGTTTTCGCCTCACAGCACGGCCTCGACTCGCTCGAAAGCGACGTCGCGTGCGTCAACTTCACGCTCAACCACGTCCCCGGCCCGATCGTGCTGGTCGGTCACTCCTACGGCGGGACCCTGATCACCAAAGCGGGCACCCACGACCGTGTCGGCGCTCTGGTGTACATCGCCGCGCTCGCCCCGGACGAGGACGAGACGTCCCAGGAACAGCAGGACAAGTTCCCCCGCACGCCCATCTTCGAACACGTGGAGGTCGCTGACGGCCGCGTGTGGCTCAAGCCCTCGGGCGTCCCGCACTTCTGCGGCGACCTCCCGGAAGCGGAGCAGAAGCTCGTCCTGGCGACGGGCGCCGTGCCGGTGGCGGACCTGTTCAACCAGCAGGTTCCCGGCACCGCCTGGCGGACGAAGCCAAGCTGGTACATCGTCGCCAACAACGACCACACCGTGCACCCCGACCTGGAGCGGTCCGCCGCCGAGCGCATGGGCGCCAAAACCCGCGCCGTGGACAGCAGTCACGTTCCCATGCTCTCGCATCCCGACTTCGTCCTCGATGTGATCCGTGAGGCCGCGAAGTCCCTCGACGCCTAGGGCCAGGCCGGCTGACCGGGGCGCGCGGAGCGGGGTGGCGGGCGGTGCGTCAGGAGTGCACGGTTTCGGCAGGCTCGGGGACGTGCGAGGCGACCACCCGCTCCCGGCCCACCACCGGAACCACCAGGCGCCGGTCCACCGCGTACGCCACGCTCGCCACGCCCAGGCCCAGGACGGCGAGGGCCGCGCCCGCCAGTGCCGGGGACGTGACGCCGAAGCCCGCGGCCAGGGCGACGCCGCCGATCCAGGCGCCGCCGGCGTTGGCGAGGTTGAAGGCGGCCTGGTTGGCGGAGGAGGCCAGGGAGGGGCCGGCGGAGGCGCGTTCCATGACCATCAGCTGGAGCGGTGAGCCGGTGATGAAGGCCGCCACGCCCAGCAGGACGACGGCGAGGGCCGCGCTCCACTCCGTTCGCATCAGGACCGGGAAGAGGAGCAGCACCGCGACCATCGACAGCAGGCCGCCGAAGAGCGTGCCGCGCATCGCGTGGTCGGCGAGGCGGCCGCCGACCAGGTTGCCGATGGTGGCGCCGACGCCGAAGAGGGCGAGGAGCAGGGTGACGTTCGAGTCGGCGTAGCCGGCGGCGTCCGTCAGCATCGGGGTGATGTAGCTGTACGCGGAGAACAGGGCGCCGAAGCCGACGACCGTGGTGGCGAGGGCCAGCCAGACCGGGAGGGAGCGCAGGGCGGAGAGTTCGCCGCGCAGGCCGGAGGTGGGGGCCGGGGCGTGGGTGGGGTGGATCAGGAAGAACACCGCGGCCATCGCCGCGACGCCTATCAGGCTCACGCCCAGGAAGGCCGCCCGCCAGCCGAGGTGCTGGCCCATGAGGGTGGCGACCGGGACGCCCGCGATGTTGGCGACGGTCAGGCCCATGAACATCAGGGAGACCGAGCGGGCCTTGCGCTCCGGTGCCACCAGGTTGGTGGCGACCACCGCGCCGACGCCGAAGAAGGCGCCGTGCGGGAGGCCGCTGAGGAAGCGGGCGGCGAGAAGGGAGTCGTAGCCGGGGGCCAGGGCCGAGAGCGCGTTGCCCGCGACGAACAGGGCCATCAGGGAGATCAGGACCCTGCGGCGGGGCAGGCGCGCGGTGAGCGCGGCCAGGAGCGGGGCGCCGATGACGACGCCGAGCGCGTACGCCGAGACCAGGTGGCCGGCGGCGGGGATCGAGATGTGGAGGTCGTCGGCGACGTCGGGCAGCAGGCCCATCATCACGAATTCGGTGGTGCCGAGACCAAAAGCGCCGACGGCCAGGGCGAGCAGGGCCAGAGGCATGAAGGGCTTTGCCTTTCGGGGAGCAGGGTTCCGTGCATTCTAAGTTCAGCTACGGAACAAAGTGTCCCAGCCCAAGTATTCCGCCAGGTTACGGCGCAGTGTCCGATTGTCCTTACAAAGACAGCAGGGCTGCGCTGACCAGGAGTTTTTACGAACCCGATGTGGTCAGGTTCACACGTGCGGCGATCGGGAGGTGGTCGCTGC
This sequence comes from Streptomyces sp. NPDC001980, assembly GCF_040296885.1. Classification (NCBI taxonomy): domain Bacteria; kingdom Bacillati; phylum Actinomycetota; class Actinomycetes; order Kitasatosporales; family Streptomycetaceae; genus Streptomyces; species Streptomyces sp. NPDC001980. The sequence goes on from NZ_JBEOYD010000045.1 coordinate 65,656, forward strand.
CGGTCCTCGGGAGGGTCCACGAGCTCTCCGGCTCCACGCCCTTGACCATGATCTGGTCGATGCGGGCCATCGGGAACGCGGCCGGCCAGCTGAACCCGAAGCCGCTGCCCGCCGCGCCCTGTGTGGAGCGCATCTGCGAGGTGACGCCGTTGAGGGAGCGGTCGTTCATCGTGCCGTTGAGGTCGCCGAGGAGGATCACCCGGGGCAGGCTCTCGTCGGCGATGGCCTCGCCCAGCGCGTCCGCGCTCGTGTCGCGCTGCCGGGCGGTGAAGCCAGCGTTCATCTTGACGCGTACGGAGGGGAGATGGGCCACGTAGACGGCGAGGGGGCCGTGCGGGGTGGCGACCGTGGCCCGCATCGCGCGCGTCCAGCCGAGCTTGATGTCGACGGCCTTCACACCGGTGAGCCGGTACTTGCTCCACAGGCCGACGGTGCCCTCGACCGCGTGGTACTTGTACGTCGACGCCAGCGCCTTCTCGTACGTGGGTACGGCCGTCGCCGTCAGCTCCTCCAGGGCGAGCACGTCGGCGCCCGAGGAGGCGAGCCGGGTGGCCGTACCGGTCGGGTCCGGGTTGTCGGCGTTGACGTTGTGCGTGGCCACCATGAAGTCGCCGCCGGTGCCCTGCTTGTCGGTGAGCAGTCCGCCGAACATGTTCAGCCAGACGATCGCCGGGAGGAGGACCGCGATCAACGCGGTCGCCGACTTGCGCAGGATGCCGATCACCAGCAGGAACGGGATCAGCAGGCCCAGCCAGGGCAGGAAGGTCTCGGTGAGACTGCCGAGGTTGCCGACGGCGTTGGGGATGCGGGAGTGCAGCAGCATCACACCGGCGAGGAGCAGCGCCACCACGGCGGTGACGATGCCCCGGCGCCAGATGCGCGGATCGTTCCGCCAGCCTTTCAGCAGCCGTTCCACCAGGCGTCGGAACCGGTCTCCCCGGCGCTCGGGTCCCGAGCCGCCGTTGTCCGTCTCCGTCATGTACGCCTGCTGCGCCATACCGCCTGCCTCACAACCTGCCGTGCACACCGTCGTCCCCCGGTTACGACCCTAGGGGATGATCGGCTCCTCTCCCGCCGTCACATGACGGCCGTACGGAAGAGGATGACGAACAAGGTGAGGGGAAGGGTTCCGGTTACCGGCGGGTCGGCGGGGTCTGTGACGAAACGCGAACACTCGCTACGGTGAAGTGACGGGGCCCAGCCCCGCCAGCACTTCGTCGACGATCTGTTCGGCCAGGCCCTCGGGGAGTTCCGCGTCGGGTCGCAGGATGGCCCTGAGCAGCATCGGTCCGGTGAACATGTCGTTGGCCAGATCGATGTCGATGTCGGCGCGGAGTTCGCCGTTGCGCTGGCCCCGGCGCAGCACTTCCTTGCCGAGTTCCCGCCGGGGGTTGACGACGTTGGCGTGGTAGGCGTTCCAGATGCGGGGGCTGCTCTTCATCTGGGCGTAGACGTTGTGCAGGATGGCCGACGAACGGTTCATCAGGCCGCGCTGCCGCAGCGATTCGAGCAGGACGACGAGGTCGTCGCGCATGGAGGTGCCGGGGAGTTCGGGGTCGGGGGGCTCGGCGGCGCGCATGACGTCGACGAAGAGCTCCTCCTTGCCGTTCCAGCGGCGGTAGATGGTGGCCTTGCCGACGCCGGCGGTCCGGGCGATCCGCTCGATGGAGAGCTCCGCGAGCGGAACGCCGTCCTCCAGGAGCTTCATCACGCCTTCCAGGATGGCGATCTCCACCGCCTCGCTGCGGGGGCGGCCGCGGGCCGGAGTAATGGACCGCGGTCCGCTGTCGGCAAGCGTCACGTCGTACCGTCCTCTCAGTGCAGCACTGGCTGCGGGAATTCTCCCGCAGCCGAAGCGTCGCCCCGTGGTCTGCCCACGGGGATTCCCCCGTGGCTCCGGGGTGTCCCCCGGTGTCCCCCCGTGGTTCCTGCCGGTGCCGGCCGGTCCGTTCAGTCGCGTTCAGTCGTTCATGTTCACTCCGCCGCTACGACCAACTCCTGCTCCCGGTCGCCCTGCTCACCGGCCGGCGGCTTGCCCGGCAGGAAGAGGGTCACGACCACGGCGCCGACGAGGGCGACGCCCGCGCCGCACAGGGCCGTGGTGTGCATGGCGTGCAGGAAGGCGTCGTTGGCCGGGGCGACCAGGGCCTTGCCCTGCGCGCCGAGCTTCGAGGCGACGCCGAGCGTGGCCTCGATGGACTCGCCGGCGGTCTCGCGCAGCCCGGGCGGCAGCGTGCCGAGCTTGCCCTCGATGCCGTTGCGGTACGACGTCGACAGCACCGAGCCGAGCACGGCGATGCCGAGGGCGCCGCCGACCTGGCGGAAGGTGTTGCTGAGCGCGGAGGCGGAACCGGCCTTCTCGCGGGGCAGGGCCTGCATGATGACGACCGAGGTCGGCGTCATGATGTGCGCCATGCCGGTGCCCATCAGGAAGAAGACGACCTCCAGGATCCAGATCGGCGTGTCGGCCTCGAAGGTGGCGAAGGCGCCCAGGGTGACGGCGATCAGCACCAGGCCGCCCGCGGTGGTGGCCTTGTTGCCGATCCGCTCCACCACCAGCCGGGCCCGCGGCGCGAAGATCATCTGCGCGGCGGCCAGCGGGAGCAGCAGCAGACCGGACTGCAGCGGCGAGTAGCCGCGCACGCTCTGGGTGTAGAAGACGGAGAAGAAGGTCACGCCCATCAGCGCGAAGAAGACCAGCGCGATGGCGGCCATGGCGGCCGAGAAGACCTTGTTCTTGAAGTAGGTGACGTCCAGGGACGGGTGGTCGCTGCGCTTCTCGTAGATCACGAAGCCGGCGAGGACCGCGATGCCGGCGAAGGTGGTCGCGAGCACCTTGGCGTCGGTGAAGTCGGCGAGCTCGCCGCCCTTGATGATGCCGTAGACCAGCAGGACGAGGCCGACGACGGAGAGCACCACGCCGACGGGGTCGAGGCGGCCGGGACGCGGGTCGCGCGAGTCGGGCACCAGCCAGAACATCAGCGCGAGCGCGATGATCACGATCGGCACGTTGATGAGGAAGACCGAGCCCCACCAGAAGTGGTCGAGCAGCACACCGCCGGTGATCGGGCCGATGGCGATGGCGAGGCCGACGCCGCCGGCCCAGATGCCGATCGCCTTCGGCTGCTCCTGGCGCTCGAAGACGTTCATCAGGACGGCGAGGGTCGCGGGCATCACGAAGGCGGCGCCGAGGGCCATCAGCGCGCGGAAGGCGATCAGCTGGTCCGCGGAGCCGGACTCGGCGGCGAGGGCCGAGCCGACGCCGAAGACCACGAGGCCGCCGATGAGCACCTTCTTGCGGCCGAGGCGGTCGCCGACGAGGCCGGCGGTGAAGAGCAGGCCGGCGAAGACGAGGGTGTAGGCGTTGATCGCCCACTCCAGCTGGCTCTGGGTGGCGCCGAGGCCTACCGGGGCCGGGGTGGAGATGGTCTTGACGGCGACGTTCAGGATCGAGTTGTCGAGCACCACGATCAGCAGGCTCAACATGAGCACGCCGAGGATCGCCCAGCGGCGCCGGTACACCGCCTCAGGTATGCGCGAGCCGGGTGGAGCGTCGTCGGCAGGAGTTGTCATGCGGATGAGCCTAAGACCATTTCAATACGGCACCGTCTCGTATCTGAATTCCTTTACCCAGGCCTTACACAACGCGACAGGGGGACCGGTCCGCCCGGGGAGGGCGGCGGACGGTGGACGGCGGACGGTGACCGATGGATCACACGGAGGTCCTCTGGCCGACGGCGGCACGAAGTGCCACCATGAGAGGGATCCGGGGACACCGTGAGGGTGCCTCGAGATGACTTGAAGGAGCCGTTGTCATGACGCAGCTTTCGGCTGCCCAGACTGTGCAGAACAGCCCCTCCGACGGCAGCAAGGCGCTGTACGGGGGGAAGGGCACCCGCCGCATCACGGTTCGCGACATCGCTCTCGCCAAGGAGCGCGGCGAGAAGTGGCCCATGCTCACCGCGTACGACGCGATGACCGCCTCCGTCTTCGACGAGTCCGGCATCCCGGTGCTGCTGGTCGGCGACTCGGCCGGCAACTGTCACCTCGGCTACGAGTCGACGGTCCCCGTGACTCTCGACGAAATGACGATGCTGTCGGCGGCCGTGGTCCGCGGCACCCAGCGCGCCCTCATCGTCGGCGACCTCCCCTTCGGCTCCTACCAGGAGGGCCCGGTGCAGGCGCTGCGCTCGGCGACCCGGCTGGTGAAAGAGGCGGGCGTGGGCGCGGTCAAGCTGGAGGGCGGCGAGCGGTCGTACGAACAGATCCGCCTGCTCGTCGAGTCCGGCATCCCGGTGATGGCGCACATCGGCCTGACCCCGCAGTCCGTGAACGCGATGGGCTATCGCGTGCAGGGCCGCGGCGAGGAGGCGGCCCAGCAGCTGCTGCGCGACGCCAAGTCGGTCCAGGACGCGGGCGCGTTCGCGGTCGTGCTCGAACTGGTCCCGGCGGAGCTCGCGGCCGAGGTGACCCGGGTGCTGCACATCCCGACCGTCGGCATCGGCGCCGGTCCCGAGACCGACGCGCAGGTCCTGGTCTGGACGGACATGCTCGGCCTGACCTCGGGCCGGGTCCCGAAGTTCGTGAAGAAGTACGCGAACCTGCGCGAGGTCATGGGCAACGCGGCCAAGGCCTACGCCGAGGACGTCGTCGGCGGAACGTTCCCGCTGGAGGAGCACTCCGTCCACTAGCCGCACCGCGCACCACCGCACCACCGCACCACCCAGAGCCACTGCGGCAACACCAAGGACAGCCCGCCGATCTTCCCCCGTCGGCGGGCTGTCCCGCGTCGTGACGGACATCGCCGGACCCGATGGACATCGCCGGAGCCGGCGAAGACAATGGCCGCTCACAACACGTCAAGACTTCTGCCCGGTGACGGAGTCGGTGCGGGGCGCGTGTCCCCTCCCCGCGCCAGCACTGGACGGTTCCAGACGGAGACCACGGGTCGGTACATCCGGGCACCGACGACCCAGGTGGGCCGTCCCGCCGGGCAGCGAACAGGACTCGCCGTGCCCTCGGCGAACTACCGTGCCCTGCTGCGCACCCCGGGAGCCGCAGCCTTCTTCCTGCCGGCGTCGTTCGGACGCGTCGGCGTCGCGATGACCGGCACCGGCATCGTCTGGCTCGTCCACAGCCGTACCGGCACCTTCACCTCGGCCGGCCTGGTCGGCGGCTGTTTCGCGGTGGCCGAGGCGCTCGGGGCGCCACAGGTGGCCCGGCTCGTGGACCGGTTCGGGCAGACCCGCGTCCTGCCGCCCGTACTGCTCGCCCACGCGCTCGCGGTGGCCCTCCTGGTGACGCTGGTCGCCGCCGGCGCCCCCGCCGCCGTGCTGGCTCTGGGCGGGGTGCTGGCCGGCGCCTGCGTTCCCCAGCTCGGCGCGATGTCCGCGGCCCGCTGGGCGGCGCTGCTGCGCACCGGCCGGGCGGCTGAACTGCCCAGCGCCTTCGCCCTGGAGTCCGTCAGCAACGAGGCGGGCTACCTGCTGGGCCCGGTGCTGGTCAGCTCCCTCGCCGCGGCCGGGCGTCCGGTGGCCGGCACGGTGCTGGCCGCCTCCCTTTCGGTGGCCGGGGGGCTGGTCCTCGCGGCGCAGCACGGCAGCGCACCCCCGCCCATGGCCGACGGCCCGACGAACGACGACCCGGTGGCCGTCCGCGAGGACCGGTCGTTGCTGCGCGGCGAGGTCGTCCTGCTGATGGGCCTCAATCTCGCCATCGGCGTGTTCTTCGGGGCCATGCAGGTGTCGGTGACCGCCTTCTCCGTGGCGCACGGCGCGCCGGGCGCCGCCACCCCGGTTCTCGCCGTCTCCGGTTGCAGCGGGCTGCTGTCCGGATGGCTGTACGGGCTGCGCCGGTGGCGTACCGCACCCCGGGTGCAGCTGCCGGCGGCGGGCGGTGCGCTGATGCTCGGCACCCTGCTGTTGCTCACGGTCGGCTCACCGCTCGGGCTCGGACTGGTCGTCGTGCTGACCGGTGCCGCGATCCCGCCCCTGCTGGTGCTCTTCTCCGTGCTGACCCAGTCGACCGTCCACCAGGCCGTTCTGACCAGGGCGTTCTCCTGGCTCGGCGCCGCGAGCGCGGCGGGCTCGGCCGCCGCGGCGGCGGTCTCCGGCCGGGCGGTCGACGCGTTCGGGCCAGCCGGTGGCTTCGCGGTCACCGCCGCGGCCGCCGCCGCACTGACCCTCCAGAGCCTCGTCGGTCTGCGCCTGCTGCGCACGACGGAGGTACAGCCGACCGGGAACTGAGGGCGCCGGCCTGCGGTGCCGTCTATCGCCGAATCGTCGCCGAATCGTCGCCGATCCCTCGGCGAGCTATCGATGGTGTATCGGCGGGCTATCGGTGGACTGTAGGCCGGTGTCGGCGGCCTGTCGGTGGTTTGTCGGTGGGGCCTGGCACGGTACTTCCCATGACGCGAATCGACAACAACGCCGTGTCCGTACGGGGGCTGGTGAAGCACTACGGCGACACCAAGGCACTCGACGGAGTTGATCTGGACGTCCGCCAGGGCACCGTGATGGGTGTGCTCGGTCCGAACGGGGCCGGCAAGACCACCCTGGTGCGGATCCTGTCCACGCTGCTGCAGCCCGACGCGGGAGAGGCCACCGTCGCCGGGTACGACGTGCTGCGCCAGCCCCGCCAGCTGCGCCGGGTGATCGGGCTGACCGGGCAGTACGCCTCCGTGGACGAGAAGCTGCCCGGCTGGGAGAACCTGTACATGATCGGGCGGCTGCTCGACCTCCCGAGGAAGGACGCCCGGGCCCGGGCCGACGAGCTGCTGGAGCGGTTCTCGCTGACCGAGGCCGCCAAGCGCCCGGCGAGCACCTACTCCGGGGGTATGCGCCGCCGGCTCGACCTCGCCGCCTCGATGATCGGGCACCCCCAGGTGCTGTTCCTGGACGAGCCGACCACCGGTCTCGACCCGCGCACCCGCAACGAGGTGTGGCAGGAGGTCAAGGCCATGGTCGGCGACGGGGTGACCGTGCTGCTGACCACCCAGTACATGGAGGAGGCCGAGTACCTCGCCTCCGAGCTGACCGTCGTGGACCGCGGGAAGGTCATCGCCGGCGGCAAGGTGGAGGAGCTGAAGGCGAAGGTCGGCGGGCGGACGCTGCGGGTGCGGCCCGTCGACCCGCTGCAGGTCCGGCCGCTCGCCGCCATGATCGACGAGCTGGGGATCACCGGGCTCGCCGGCACCACCGTGGACGGCGAGAACGGCACGCTGCTGGTGCCGATCCTCAGCGACGAGCAGCTGACCGCCGTGGTCGGCGCCGTCACCGCCCGCGGTATCACCATCAGCTCCATCGTCACCGAACTGCCCAGCCTGGACGAGGTGTTCCTGTCCCTCACCGGCCACCGTGCCAGTGCCCCGCAGGACGCCAAGACCGCCGACGACCGTCAGGAGGTCGCCGTATGAGCGCCACGACCGCAACCGCCACCGCCACCGATGCCCGGATCCCGCTGCGCGGGCACCTGCGGCACACCGGCGCCCTGATCCGCCGCAACCTGCTGTGGATCCGGCAGGACCCGGAGTCGATGTTCGACGCGCTGCTGATGCCGATCGTCTTCACGCTGCTGTTCGTGTACGTCTTCGGCGGCTCGATCGGGCAGGCGCTCGGCGGCGGTCAGGACGGATACGTCCAGTACGTCATCCCGGGCATGATCGCGATGATGAGCATGACGCTCTCGCAGGGCGTCGGCACCGGGTTCAGCCAGGACTTCAACTCCGGTGTGATGGACCGGTTCCGGTCGCTGCCGATCGGGCGCGGCTCGGTGCTGTTCGCGAAGATCTCGGTGGAACTGGTGCGGATGCTGTTCGCCACCGCCGTGCTGATGATCGTCGCCGTGCTCGTCGGGTTCCACATCAACCACTGGGGCGGGCTGTTCGCCGCCGTGGGCCTGTCCGCGGTGTTCGCCTCCTCGATCATGTGGGTGTTCCTCACCCTGGGCGTGATCCTGAAGAACGCCCAGTCCGTGCAGGCCATGGGGTTCCTGGTGCTGTTCCCGCTGCAGTTCGGCTCGTCGATCTTCGCGCCGACGAAGTCGATGCCGGGCTGGCTGCAGGCCTTCACCGACTACAACCCGCTGTCCACGCTCGCCGACGCGGCGCGCGGACTGATGGTCGGCGGCCCGGTCGCCCACGACCTGTGGATCACGCTGGCCTGGTCGGTGGGGATCACGGCGATCGCGGCACCGTACGCGATCTACAAGTTCCGTACGAAGAGCTGACGTCCAGCCACGCACGACCGACGTCAGAGCAGGGCGGTGGCCTCCGCGCGGGAGAGGCCACCGCCCTCGGCGTACGCCGACTCGTAGGCCCGGTCGTCGTCGAGGGCGGCCCGCACCCGGGCCTCGGACCGTTCGCGTGCCGTGCGCTCCAGGCCGACCTGGACGTGGCCGGGGGGCACCAGGGCGTCGGCGGCGCCCAGGCAGCGGGCGGCGTCCACGGCGCGCACTCCCCCGTCGAGGCCGGCCAGGGCGACCGCGGCGACGGTCAGGCAGACGGACGGCAGATGCGGGGTGATCGCCTCGCTCAGCGGGTCGGCGGCGAGCCGCAGCGCGTCCCGCAGCTTGGCCAGAGCCTCCGCGTGCAGGTCGTCGAGGGCGTCCACCCAGGCCTCCTGGGTGAGGATCAGGGCGTCGAAGACGATGAAGTGGGAGATCTTGAACTCGGCGCGCAGCAGCCGGAGTTGCTCACGGGCCTCGGCGATGCGGCCGCTCAGCAGGAGCCAGGTGGTGAGGAAGAGCCGCGCGGCGGGCATCGACTCGTTGCTCAGGCTCTCGTTGTCGGCGATGACCTGGCGCAGCAGCCGCTCCCCGCGCTCGGTGTCGCCCGACTCGATCAGCACGCTGCCCAGGCGGGCGTTCAGCACGGCCACCTGGGCGCGGGCGCCGAGCCGGCCGACCCGCTCGATGGCGGCCTCGTAGTCGACGGCCGCCGCCAGGTAGTCGCCCCTGCGCTCCCGGGCCTCGGCGCGCCCGGAGAAGGCCTCGGCGGTGCCCCAGTCGTCCTCGAGGCGCCGGAAGATCTCCAGCGCCTCGTCGGCGTCCCGGGTGGCGTCGCCCGCCCAGGCGGCCCGGTTGGCGAGCAGGTTGGCACGCATGGCGAGCGACCCGGCCAGCTCCCACTCGTAGCCGGGTGTCTCGCGGCAGGTGCGGACGGCGGCGTCGAGGATCTCGCGCAGCCGGTCCATGCCGCCGGTCAGCATCACGGCGAAGAACCAGAACATGCCCGGTGCCCGGCAGGTCTGCGGAATGCCGGGTTCGTAGACCTCGGTGACGGCGTGCAGCTTCGCCTGGGCCTCGGGCGTCTGCCAGACGTCCAACTCGGTGTCCATGCAGGCCAGATGGGCCAGGTGCAGGCCGCGCCGGGCCTCGGCGAGGAGCTCTCCGGCGTACGGCGGCGGGGTGTCGGTGCAGCGCTGCCACACCGGCTCGGCCCGGCGCAGCGGTGCGGCGAACGGGTCGGGTCCGAGGGCTATGACGTCCGCGCACCAGGTGCGGGTCTCGATCCGCTGGTCGTGCATCTGCCAGTACCAGAACAGGGAGTGGAGCAGACAGAGCGCCTCGTGCTCGTCCCGTACGGCGACGGCGTGCCGCAGTGCGGTGCGCAGGTTCTCGTACTCCAGCTGCAGCCGTACGATGGCGGCCCGCTGGCCGGGGCCGCGCAGCAACGGTTCGTTGGTGCGGGCGAGTTCGCGGTAGTAGGTGAGGTGGGCGCGCTCGGCGGCGGTGCGCTCGCCGCTCTCGTCGAGGCGCTCGGCGGCGTACTCGGCGACGGTCTCCAGGAGCCGGTAGCGCATCCCGCCGTCCACGGCCTCGCCCGAAGGGGCCGCCACGACCAGGGACTTGTCGACCAGGGTGCCGAGCGCGTCGAGGGCGGCGGGGCCGCAGACGGCCTCGGCGGCGGCCAGGTCGCAGCCGCCCGCGAAGAGGGAGAGGCGGCCGAGGACGTCGCGTTCGCCGGCGTCGAGCAGGTCCCAGGACCAGTCGACGACCGCGCGCAGGGTCTGCTGCCGGGGCAGTACGGTGCGGCTGCCGGAGGTGAGGAGCCGGAAGCGGTCGTCGAGCCGGTCGGCTATCTGGCGCGGGGTCAGCATCCGCAGCCGGGCGGCGGCCAGTTCGATGGCGAGGGGCAGTCCGTCCAGGCGGCGGCAGATCTCGGCGCAGGCCGCCGCGGTCCCGTCGTCGGCGTCGACCGTGAAGCCGGGGCGGGCCGCGGCGCCCCGCTCGGCGAGCAGCCGCAGCGCCACCGGCTCGGGCAGCGGCTCCACCGGACGCAGCAACTCCCCCGGGACACCGAGGGGTTCGCGGCTGGTGGCCAGGATCGTCAGGTCCGGGCAGCGCTCCAGGAGCCGGGCCGCCAGGTCGGCCGCCGCGTCGACGACGTGCTCGCAGTTGTCGAGGACGAGCACCATCCGGCGCCGGGCGCAGTGGTCGACGAGCCGCTCGACCGGGTCGTCGTGCCGGTCGGCGGCGGCCCGCATGGCTTCGGCGCCGCCGCCGTACAGCACGGCCTGGCGGGCGCCGAGCGCGCTGAGCACGGCCTCGGGGACGTCGGCCGGGTCGTCGACGGGGGCCAGCTCGGCCAGCCAGACGCCGTCCCGGGCGGCGTACCGGACGGTCTCGGCGGCCTCCTGCGACAGCCGGGTCTTGCCGGCCCCGCCGGGCCCGAGCAGGGTGACGAGCCGGGCGGCGGCGAGGTCGCCCCGGATGGCCTTGATGTCGGCCTCGCGCCCGACGAACGAGGTGAGCCGGGCGCGCAGGTTGCCGGGCCGGGCCGGTGCGTCCGCCGTGGGCGCCGGGTCGAGGAGCTCGCCGTGCAGGGCGCGCAGTTCGGGTCCTGGGTCGGAGCCGAGGCGGTCGGCGAGGAGGTGGCGTACGTCGTCGTACGCGGCCAGCGCCTCGGCGGTGCGGCCGGTGCTGTGCAGGGCACGCAGGCGCAGGGCCTGGAGGGGTTCGTCGAGGGGGTGGGCGTCGCACAGGGCGGTCAGCTCGGGCAGGGACTGCTCGGCCTGGCCGAGGGCGAGGGCGGCGGTGTGGCGGGCGCGCAGGGCGTCCAGGCGGCGGACGTCGACGCGGGCCGCCTCGGCGGTGCGGTCGGGCAGGTCGGCCAGGGCCGGGCCGTGCCACAGGGCGAGGGCGTCGTCGAGGACGGTGGCCGCCTTGGCGGGGTCGCCGTCGGCGAGGGCGCGCAGCCCCTCGCCGGTGAGCCGCTCGAATCGGTGCAGGTCGACGTCGTCGGGGGCGGCGGCGAGCCGGTAGCCGCCGTCGGTGGACCCGATCGCGTCCGCGCCGAGCGCCCTGCGCAGCCGGCCGACCAGCGCCTGGAGGGCGCCGGTCGCGTCGGCGGGCGGTTCGTCGCCCCACACCTCGTCCACGAGCAGCCCGGCGGGCACCGCGCGGCCGGGCCGCAGCGCCAGCACGGTCAGCAGGGCACGCAGCCGAGAACCGCCCACGGGGACGGCCGTGCCGTCGGGGCGGAGTGCCTGGGTGGTGCCGAGGATCGCGTAGCGCACGGGGTCCATTGTCCCTGGGGACGTCAGAAGCGGTCACGGGGTTTCGCGGACGGGGGTGTCGGGGCCGCCGGCGGGCGTCAGGGCAGCACGTGCAGGATGTCCGAGGTGTCCGGCGCGTCGAGTGTGACGAGGGCGCCGCAGGTACGGCGGACCCGCCCCAGGCCGTCCACCCTGCCGAGGTCCGTCTCCCCGAACCACTTGGGACAGCTGTCGGCGGGCTCCAGCACGACGGTGCCGGGCACCGGCTCCCGGCCGCGTCCGGCGGCCCGGATCACGACCCCCTCCCCCGGTTCCGCGACCACCGGGTCCGGCGCCCGCAGGCGGAACCGGAACTCCTCGTGGACCAGCTCGACGGCGCGGACCCGGCCGGTGGTGGGGCGGTCCGGGCCGCCGTGGTTCTCCACCCAGGCCTCGGCGCCGTAACCGGCGTTCTCCCGCCGGGCTCCGGCCTCGTAGGCGACCAGTTTCCAGGTCACCTCGTCGCCGACCGTGAACGGGGTGCCGCAGCACTCCATCTGCCAGTCCTCGTAGAACACCTTCAGCAGCCGCATGGTCCCAGCCTCCAGGAACCGAATGCCGGTCGCGATCCGTTTTCACTTGCGCCGAGAGGTATTTCCCCAGCACCCGAGGCGTTTTTCCGCCGCGCCAGGTACGGTCGGACCCGCGTCGACCGTCCCAGCCCCCCGCAGCCCTCGTCCCAGTCCTCCAGGAGCCCCGCACCATGACCGCCACCACCACCCGCCCCAGTGACCGGCGGATCAGTCCCGTGTTCGTCGGGATCCTCGCCGTCACCGCGGTCACCGGGTGGGCCACCTGGTCCGGGTTCGCCGAGCAGCCCGGGGTCGCCGTGTTCCTGTTCGTGACGGCGGCCTGGATCGTCTCGCTCTGCCTGCACGAGTACGCGCACGCGCGCACCGCCCTGCACGGCGGGGACATCACGGTGGGCGCGAAGGGCTACCTGACGCTGAACCCCCTGAAGTACACGCACGCCCTGCTGAGCATCGTGCTCCCGGTGCTGTTCGTGATCATGGGCGGGATCGGTCTGCCGGGCGGCGCGGTCTTCATCGAGCGCAGCCGGATCCGGGGCCGCTGGCGGCACAGCCTCATCTCCGCCGCCGGTCCGCTGACGAACGTCCTGTTCGCCGCCGTCTGCACCGCCCCCTTCTGGCTCGACGCCCTGGACGGCGTCCCGCGCGACTTCCGTTTCGCGCTCGCCTTCCTCGCCCTGCTCCAGGTCACGGCCGCGATCCTGAACTTCCTGCCGGTGCCGGGGCTGGACGGCTACGGCGTGATCGAGCCCTGGCTGTCGTACAACATCAAGCGCCAGGTGGAGCCGTTCGCCCCGTTCGGTCTGCTCTTCGTGTTCGCGCTGCTGTGGGTGCCGTCGATCAACAGCGCGTTCTTCGACGTGATCGACGCGCTGCTGCGCCACCTGGGCGTCGGCGACCTGGACCAGTACTGCGGTCAGCAGCTCTACCGGTTCTGGCAGGGGTCGGACGAGTTCTGCTCGATCAGCCAGTGACGACAGGAGAAGACAGGGATCGGGCGGACAGCGGGAACTCCTCGCCCAGTTCCCGGAACACCGCCGTGTTGAGGGCGAACGCCCGCTTGCACTCGGCGACGACGCGCTGCTTCTCCAGGTCGTCGGCGTTCACCGCGTCCAGCAGTTCGCGGTAACCCCGCTTGAAGGCGGCCGGGTTGGCGATGCCCTCGAAGACGTAGAACCGGACGCCGTCGCCCTTGCGCTCGAAACCCCAGGTCCGCTCGGCCTTGTCGCGGATGATCTGGCCGCCGGAGAGGTCGCCGAGGTAGCGGGTGTAGTGGTGGGCGACGTAGCCGGCGGGCCAGCTCTCGGCGCACTCCCGCACCCGCGCCGCGTACTCCTCCGTCGCCGGCAGCGCCGTGCGCCCGGTCCGCCACCCGGCCCCGTGCAGGTGTGCCAGGTCCCGCTCCAGTGCGGCCAGCCGGAACAGCTCGGGCCGCACGAACGGCCCGGCCACCGGGTCCGACGCCAGCCGCCCGGCCGCGCCCTCCAGCGCGTCGTACACGAACCACAGCTGCTCGGTGTAGCGGGCGTACGCCTCCACGCCGAGCCGGCCGCCCAGCAGGTCGCTCATGAACGTCGAGGTCTCCGCCTCCACGTGCTGCTCGTGGGACGCGGTGCGGATGAGTGTCGAGAAGGAGTCCATGGGCAACATCCTCTAAGGTAAGGCTTACCTAAGTCAATGCTCTTGCCGACGCTTCGTCGGTAACGTTACCGACACCTTGTCGGCAAAAGAGTACCGGAAAAAGGCCCGCCCTCCGAGGGGAGGACGGGCCGGGCGGCCGAGGGGGCAAGGGGGTACCGGTTCCGGGTTACGGCAGGGTCAGGATCTCCGCGCCGGTGTCCGTCACCACCAGCGTGTGCTCGAACTGCGCGGTGCGCTTGCGGTCCTTGGTGACGACGGTCCAGCCGTCGTCCCACATGTCGTACTCGTACGTCCCGAGCGTCAGCATCGGCTCGATCGTGAAGGTCATCCCGGGGTGCATGACGGTCGTCGCCTGCGGGCTGTCGTAGTGCGGGATGATCAGCCCGGAGTGGAACGACGAGTTGATGCCGTGGCCGGTGAAGTCACGGACCACCCCGTAGCCGAAGCGCTTGGCGTACGACTCGATGACCCGGCCGATGATGTTGATCTGCCGGCCCGGCCGGACCGCCTTGATCGCCCGGTTCAGGGACTCCCGGGTCCGCTCCACAAGGAGCCGGCTCTCCTCGTCGACGTCCCCGACCAGGTAGGTGGCGTTGTTGTCGCCGTGCACCCCGCCGATGTACGCGGTCACGTCCAGGTTGACGATGTCACCGTCCTGGAGCACCGTCGAGTCCGGAATGCCGTGACAGATGACCTCGTTGACGCTGGTGCACAGGGACTTGGGGAAGCCGCGGTAGCCGAGCGTGGACGGGTAGGCCCCGTGGTCGCACATGTACGCGTGCGCCACCTTGTCGAGTTCGTCCGTCGTCACACCCGGCGCGATGAGCTTCGCGGCCTCCTCCATCGCCTGCGCGGCGATGCGGCCGGCGATCCGCATCGCCTCGATGGTCTCCGGGGTCTGCACCTCGGGCCCGGTGTACGGGGTCGGCGCGGGTTTGCCGACGTACTCGGGGCGGCGGATGTTTCCGGGTACCGAACGGGTGGGAGAGAGCTCCCCTGGTACGAGCAGCGACTGGCCAGACATGCCAGCGAGTCTAACCAGCAGGCATGCGGGAACATGTGGATGGCGAAAGGAGCCGGTCATGGCCCTGTTCAAGAAGCGGACCGTCGCGAAGGCGGGCGAGTGGTACTACTGCCTGCAGCATCAGAAGGTCGAGGAAGGGCCCGAGTGCCCCGCCAAGGACCGGTTCGGCCCTTACGCCACCCGTGAGGAGGCCGAGCACGCGATGGAGATCGCGCGGGAGCGCAACCTCCAGTGGGAGAACGATCCGCGGTGGCACGACGCGCCGGCGAAGGACTCCTCGGACGAGGACTGATCAGGAGGGCTGGGTGGGACCGGCCGCGGCTTCGGGTGCGGCTTCGGGTGCGGCTTCGGCGGTGCGCCGGGCGCGCAGTCGTACGGCGTGCTCGTTCGTCTGCGCGTCGTACGACATCAGGGCGGGGAGGCACAGGGCCAGCAGGCCGACCGCGCCGGTGCAGAGCAGGCCGCCCGCGCCGACGGACGTCCGTACGCCGAGCCATCCGGCCATGCCGCCGGAGCGGACCTGGCCCAGGGTGGGGCCCACGGAGTACGACAGCAGTTCGATCCCGGCGAGGCGTCCGCGCAGCTCGTCGGGGATCGTCTGGTTCCACATCGCGGCCCGGAAGATCCCGCTGACCATGTCGCAGCCGCCGGCGACGGCGAGAAGGAGCAGGACCAGCCATACGTTCGCCACGGCGCCGGCGGCCGCGATCGCGAGGCCCCACAGCGCGGCCGACAGCACCACCATCCGCCCCTGCCGGCGCACCCGTGAGGTCCAGCCGCTCACCAGGCTCACGAGGAGCGAACCGGCCGGGATGCTCGCGTACATCAGGCCGAGCGACCAGTCGGCGCCCAACTCGTCGGCGAGGAAGGGCAGCACGGCGAGCGGCATCGCCAGGAACATCGCCGCGAGGTCGACGGCGTAGGTGCCGAGGAGTTCCTTGCGGCTCCATGCGTAGCGGGCGCCCTCGGCGACCGAGCGGAGGGTGGGGGCGGCGGCCTCGTGGGAGGCGGGCGACGGGGCGATGGGGAGGATGAGTACGACCGACACGAGGAACGTGACGAGGTCGGCGCCGTACGCCCAGCCGAGGCCCGCGTACGCCACGACCAGGCCGGCGACGGCGGGGCCCGCGACGCCGCCGACCGTCCAGCGGAAGGAGTTGAGGGCCGCCGCGGCCGGGAGGTCGTCGTGGGCGACGATCCTCGGCAGCAGGGAGTCGAGGGCGGGGCGCTGCAGGGACACCAGCGCGGACGAGAGCGCGGCGACGGCGTACAGCGGCCATACGGCCGGGTGCGGCAGCAGGGCGTTGACCAGCAGCCCGGCGCTGAGCAGCCCCTGAGCGGCCTCGGTCCGGACGATCAGGGCGCGCTTGTCGAGGGCGTCGGCGAGGGCGCCGCCGTAGAGGCCGAAGAGGATGAGCGGGAGCAGTTCGACGGCGCCGACGGCTCCTACGGCGGCGGCGGAACCGGTGAGGTCCTTGATCTGCACCGGGAGCGCGACGAACGTCAGGAAGCTCCCGAAGGTGCTGATCAGACCGGAGACCCACAGCCGCCGGAAGTCGACGGAGGCCTTCCAGGGGGCTAGGTCGGGGAGGAGGCTCACGCTGGGCCATGCTGAACGCTGCGCTCGGCGGCAGCAAACACTTTTCGCCCGGGTGCGGCCCGGTGGGGGGCGACCTCGCGGACGATGGAGAGGCCGAGGCCGGAGCCGGGGAGGGAGCGGGCGTCGGCGGCTCGGTAGAAGCGGTCGAAGATGCGGATCA
>NZ_JBEOYD010000046.1:0-81634 GCF_040296885.1 Streptomyces sp. NPDC001980
GTCAGAGAGAGCTCCAGGGCCGTGCGGATGGCGTCGTCGTCCTCGATCAGCAACAGGGAAGGCACGGGCTCATTCTGGCCCATGCAGCGGCCGTTGACCAGGACCCGGCTCTCGCTGTGCCACCGCACGGCGCGGGCGAGCACCTGGGCCTCCACGTCACGGCCCAGCGCGACCAGCTCGTCCGGCGCGTGCGCGTGGCTCACCCGGACGACGTCCTGCTCGATGATCGGGCCCTCGTCCAGGTCGGGCGTCACATAGTGCGCGGTGGCGCCCACCAGCTTGACGCCGCGCTGGTGCGCCTGGACGTAGGGCCGGGCCCCCTTGAAGCTCGGCAGGAAGGAGTGGTGGATGTTGACGGCCCGGCCGTCGAGCTGCTTGCACAGGTCGTCGGAGAGGATCTGCATGTACCGGGCGAGCACCACCAGGTCGACGTCCAGGTGGCCGACGAGGCGCAGCAGCCGGGCCTCCGCCTCCGCCTTGGTGTCGGGTGTCACCGGGATGTGGTGGAAGGGGATGCCGTAGGTCCGGGCCAGCGGCTCGAAGTCACGGTGGTTGGAGACGATCGCCGGGATCTCGATGTTGAGCGCGCCCGTGGACCTGCGGAACAGCAGGTCGTTGAGGCAGTGGCCGAACTTCGACACCATGATCAGGGTGCGGGTCGGGGTCGACGCGTCGGTCAGCCGCCAGGTGATCCGGTGCTCTTGGGCGACCGGGACGAAACCTGCGCGCAGCTCCTCCAGCGAGCCGGCGCCGGCCGGGACGTCGAAGTGCACCCGCATGAAGAAGCGGTCCTGCAGCCGGTCGTCGAACTGCTGACTCTCCAGGATGTTGCCGCCGTGGCCGACCAGGAACCCGGTGACGGCGTGGACCAGACCGGCCCGGTCGGGACACGAAAGGGTGAGGACGAACTCGCGGCCGGGCTGCGGTCGAGGGGACACGACATCCTCCCTGATGCACATTGCGCAACGACATGAGTGATACGCAACATGGTCCAGCCAAGAGGGTCGACGGGTCAAGAGGTAACGTTCTACTTGGCGCACTACTCTGTGCGATGCGCAACGCATGCGTCCGCCGGTCGCGTCAACGACCGGAGTGGTGCCGCTCCGCGAGTCCCGTCAGATGCGCCGTGCGCGACTCGCTCGTCTGGCCCTGGACCAGCAGGAACAGACCCTCCCTGGCCAGCCGTTGGGCGCGGTGGTGCAGCGACATCGCCCGGCCGCCGCCCGTCACCACGGCCGCCGTCGTGGCCGTACGCATCAGCGTGAACGCCTCCGCCCGCAGCGCCAGCCGCTCCTCCGCGTGCTCGTACGGCACCGGATGGTCGGCCAGCGCGTAGGCCCGGCGGCGGACCTCCGCCAGACGGCCCCGCAGGCCGGCCGCGTACTCCTCCGCCACCAGCGCCAGCGCCGCCTCCGCGATCCCGAAGACCGCCGGACCGGTGTTGCGGGTCTTCGGGCGGTCCGTCGCCGCCCACTCCTCGAACGGCATCCGGAGCGCGACCGCCTCCTCCGGGACCCGCAGGCCGTCCAGGTCCAGGGACACCGTCCGGGACGCGGTGAGCGCGGCCAGGCGCATCGGCTCCGACGGCCGCAGGCCCGGCTGCTCCCGGGCCTCGACGAAGGCGAACAGGGCCTCGTCCGCCTCGGTCACCCCGGCCAGCAGCAGCACGTCGTTCAGGCCCCAACCGGTGAACCAGGGCACGGTGCCGGAGAAGAGCCACCCGCCTGCCTCCCGCCGGACCCGCACGGGAACCCGCGGGTACGACCGCAGATGCGCGTACGCGACCCCCGACAGCAGCTCACCGCGCGCCAGCGGACCCAGCAGGCGCTCCCGCACCGGCAGACCGGACCCGGCCAGGGTCAGCACCGGCGTGTGGTGCTGCGTCTGCACGAACCAGGTCGAGCAGCACGCCCCGGCCAGGATCTCCGCCGTCTCCCGCGCCACGGCCGCGGGCGCCGCCGAGCCGCCGTACGCCACCGGCGCGTTCAGCCCCAGCAGGCCCGAGCGCTTGACCGCCTCGATGTGGCTCGCGGGCACGCCCTCCTGGTCGACGCGCTCGGCGGCGGGGGAGAGGAGGCCGTCGGCGAGCTCCCGGGCGCGGGCGACGAGCGGATGTGCGGCGATGGTCATGGAGAAGATTCTTTCGGTTGCGCGGTGCGAGGTGTCGATCCGGGGGCCTGCCGTTCGTGTAGAAGGCGAACACACCCCACGGAACACCTCACGACGATCGAGGAGAACGTCATGAAGCACTACCTGCTCAGCGTGGTCCAGCCGGCCGGCGGCACCCCGCCCTCCCCCGACGCGCTCGCCGCGATCATGCGCGACGTCGAGGCCTTCAACGACGAACTGCGCGCGGCCGGCGCCTGGGTCTTCGCGGGCGGACTGCACGGTCCGGAGACGGCCACGATGCTGCGGCCCGAAGGCGGGGACGTACTGATCACCGACGGGCCGTACGCCGAGGGCAAGGAGTACCTGGGCGGCCTCTGCCTCATCCGTGCCGAGGATCTCGACGCCGCCCTGGAATGGGGCCGCAAGGCCGCTCTCGCCACCACCCTCCCCATCGAGGTACGGCCCTTCGTGGACCAGCACTGATGGCGGACGCCGCCGACGTCGAGGCCGTGTTCCGTGCCGAGTACGGGCGCGCGGTCTCGGTCCTCGTCCGCTTCCTCGGCGACATCGACCTCGCCGAGGAAGCGGTCCAGGACGCCTTCACCACGGCACTCGACAGCTGGCCGGGCACCGGAGTGCCGCCGAGCCCGGCCGGCTGGATCATCACCACCGCGCGCAACCGCGCGACCGACCGGTTGCGCCGCGAGTCCTCCCGGGACGCCCGGCACGCCGAGGCCGCCCGGCTGTACGCGCCCGACCGACCGGCCGAGGAGGGCCCCGTGCGCGACGAACGGCTCCGGCTGATCTTCACCTGCTGCCACCCCGCGCTCGCCCTCCAGTCCCGGGTGGCCCTGACCCTGCGTCTGCTCGGCGGGCTCAGCACGGCCCGGATCGCCCGCGCCTTCCTGGTCCCCGAGCCCACCCTCGCCCAGCGCCTGGTGCGCGCCAAGGCGAAGATCCGCGACGCGGGCATCCCCTACCGGGTACCGAAGGACGCCGACCTCCCCGACCGGCTGAACGGGGTCCTGGCCGTCGTCTACCTCGTCTTCAACGAGGGCTACGGCGGCGACCCCGCGCTGTGCGCCGAAGCCGTACGCCTGGGGCGGCTGCTGTACGAACTGATGCCGGACGAGCCGGAGGTGGCCGGGCTCCTCGGGCTCATGTTGCTCGTCGAGGCCCGGCGGCCCGCCCGGGAGCCGGTGGCCGGCGAACTGGTGCCGCTGCCCGAGCAGGACCGCGGGCTCTGGGACCGGCAACTGATCGCGGAGGGACAGGACCTCGTCCGGCGGTGCCTGCGGCGCAACCGGCCCGGGGCCTACCAGATCCAGGCCGCGATCAACGCCGTCCACAGCGACGCGCCGAGCGCCGGGGCCACCGACTGGGGTCAGATCCTGGCGCTGTACGACCAGCTCATGGCGGTCGCCCCGAGTCCGGTCGCGGCCCTGAACCGGGCGGTCGCGGTCGCCGAGATGCAGGGCCCGGAGACGGCTCTGGAGCTGGTCGACGCGCTCGACCTGCCCGGATACCACGTGCTGCACGCCGTCCGCGCCGACCTGCTGCGTCGGCTCGGCCGCGACCGCGAGGCGGTGGCGGAGTACGACGCGGCCATCGCGCTCACCGGCAGCCTGCCCGAACGGGTACACCTCGAACGGCGGCGGTGCGAACTCACCGGCTGAGCGGATGTGACCTTCGTCAAACCCAGTAGTTTCGGGCTGCCGGAATTTACTTCGGTCCATGAAAGGTTGCAATATGCATCTGATCGTCGAGACCCCGGTCGGGCCGTGCGGCCCGAGCGCATCACCAGCGAGGCATCCGTGAACCAGCCCACCCCCGAGCAGCCCGCCGACATCGTGGCCCGGCTGCGCGCCACCTTCCGCACCGGCCGCACCAAGCCCGTCGAGTGGCGCACCGGCCAGCTCCGTCGGCTGCGCGCCATGCTCACGGAGCGCGGCGACGAGATCGCCGCGGCCCTCCACGCGGACCTGGGCAAGAGCACCCGCGAGGCCTACGGCTCGGAGATCGACTTCACCGTCCGGGAGATCGACCACACCCTCGACCACCTGGAGGAGTGGCTCCGCCCCGAGTCCGCGCCGGTCCCCAGGCACCTGGGCGACGACGCGACCGCCTGGACGCAGTACGACCCGCTGGGCGTCGTCCTCGTCATCGCCCCGTGGAACTACCCGGCCCAGCTGCTGCTCGCCCCCGTGGCCGGCGCCCTCGCCGCCGGCAACGCGGTCGTCGCCAAGCCCAGCGAGCTGGCCCCCGCGACCTCGGCCGCCCTGGCCCGGCTGCTCCCGGCCTACCTCGACACCGAGGCGGTCGCCGTGGTCGAGGGCGGCATCCCCGAGACCACGGCCCTGCTCGCCGAGCGCTTCGACCACATCTTCTACACCGGCAACGGCGTGGTCGGCCGGATCGTCATGCGCGCCGCCGCCGAGCACCTCACCCCGGTCGCCCTCGAACTCGGCGGCAAGTCCCCTGCGTTCGTCGACCGCGACACCGACCTCACCGCGGTCGCGCAGCGGCTGGCGCGCGGCAAGTTCCTCAACGCCGGGCAGACCTGCGTGGCCCCCGACTACGTCCTGACCGACCCCGAGACGGCCGCGGCCCTGGAGCCCGCCCTGGCCGAGGCCGTCCAGGGGCTGTTCGGCAGCGAGCCCAAGGAGTCCGGCGAGTACGGCCGGATCGTCAACGAGCGCCACTTCGACCGGCTCAGCGCACTGCTCGGCTCGGGCCGGGTGGCCGTCGGCGGCGACACCGACCGTGCCGCCAAGTACATCGCGCCCACCGTGCTGGCCGACGTCGACCCGAAGTCCCCCGTGATGCAGGAGGAGATCTTCGGCCCGATCCTGCCCATCGTGACCGTCCCGGACCTCGACGGCGCGATCGACTTCATCAACGACCGCGACAAGCCCCTCGCGCTCTACGTGTTCAGCGAGTCCGACGCCACCCGGGAGCGGATCGCCGCCGAGACGTCCTCAGGCGCCCTCGGCCACGGCCTGCCGCTCGCCCATCTCACCGTCTCCGACCTGCCGTTCGGCGGGGTGGGGGAGAGCGGCATGGGCAGCTACCACGGCCGCTACTCCATCGAGACGTTCAGCCACCGCAAGGCGATCCTCGCCAAGCCCCTGAGCTGACCCCCCCACCACCCTCCGGGCCCGACCGCACCGACGCGGCCGGGCCCGACTGCTGCCGTGCCGTGCCGTGCCATGCCGTGGGGTGGCGAGGGGGCGGGCCGTCGGCCTCGACTGCCCGACTTTCCTGTTTCCGGGCGCAATTGCGGTTGCCGTGGCCCGGGGCCCGACGGCCGGTTGACTGGTCTACACCCTTGACTGGTACAGACCAAGGCAGTTGAGTGTGCCTCACACCCCCCACCGCGGCCGCACCCCCTTCGAGGGGCGCGGCCGTGCTCCGCAAAGGAGTTGATCCGTGTTGAGGCGCCGTATCGCCGCACTCCTGACCTCGCTGGCCATAGGCAGCTCCGTCCTGGTGCTCCAGGCGGCCCCCTCTGCCTCCGCCGCCGGCTTCGTCGTCAGCGAGGCGCAGTTCAACCAGATGTTCCCGAACCGGAATTCGTTCTACAGCTACAGCGGCCTCACCGCCGCCCTCAGCGCCTACCCGGCCTTCGCCAACACCGGCAGCGACACCGTGAAGAAGCAGGAGGCGGCCGCCTTCCTCGCGAACGTCAGCCACGAGACCGGCGGACTGGTCTACATCGTCGAGCAGAACACCGCCAACTACTCGCACTACTGCGACTGGAGCCAGTCCTACGGCTGCCCCGCAGGCCAGTCCGCCTACTACGGACGCGGCCCCATCCAGCTCAGCTGGAACTTCAACTACAAGGCCGCGGGCGACGCGCTCGGCATCGACCTCCTCAGCAACCCCTGGCAGGTCCAGAACAACTCCGCCGTCGCCTGGAAGACCGGCCTGTGGTACTGGAACACCCAGAAGGGCCCCGGCACCATGACCGGCCACAACGCCATGGTCAACCAGGCCGGCTTCGGCCAGACCATCCGCTCCATCAACGGCTCCCTGGAGTGCGACGGCAAGAACCCGGCGCAGGTGCAGAGCCGGGTCAGCGCCTACCAGAAGTTCACCCAGATCCTCGGCGTCCCGACCGGCAGCAACCTCTACTGCTGACCCCTTCGTCAGGATCGTCGTCAGGATCGTGTGCGACACTCCGCCGATGACCTCCGAAACGATCACCGCGGACGCCTCCGGCACCTGGAAACTCGGCGACCTGCCCGTCCACCGCCTCGGCTTCGGCGCGATGCGGCTGACGGGCAGCGCCGCCTTCCACCACGGCACCCCGAGCGACCGCGACCGCTCGATCGCCGTCCTGCGCAAGGCCGTCGAGCTCGGTGTGAACCACATCGACACGGCGGCCTTCTACTTCTCCGCCCTGCGCTCCGCCAACGAGCTCATCAACACCGCGCTCTCCCCGTACCCCGACGACCTGGTCATCGTCACCAAGGTCGGCCCCTACCGCGACTACTCCGGTGAGTGGGGCACCTCCGCCCGCCCCGACCAGCTGCGCGGGCACGTCGAGGAGAACCTGCGCCAGCTCGGCCGCGACCACCTCGACGTCGTCAACCTCCGCCGGATGCGCCAGGACTCGATCGCGGAGCACTTCGGCGCCCTCGCCGAACTGCGCGAGGCCGGGCTGATCCGGCATCTCGGCGTCTCCGACGTCGAACCGCGCCATCTCGACGAGGCGCTGGCCATCGCCCCCGTGGTGTGCGTGCAGAACCGCTGGGGACTCGACGCGGCGAACCCGGCCACCGACGAGGTCGTGCGCATCTGCGGCGAACGGGGCATCGCCTTCGTGCCGTTCTTCGCCGTCGCCGGCGACGCCGGGGCGCTCGGCGCCACCGCGAACCACGACCACGAAGTGCTCGCCGTCGCCCGCGCCCACGGCGCCACCCCCGCCCAGATCCGCCTCGCCTGGACCCTGCACCAGGGCCCGCACGTCCTCGCCATTCCCGGCACCGGCAACCCGGACCACCTGGCCGAGAACGTGGCGGCCGGCGCCATCCGGCTCACCGAGGACGAGCTGACCCGGCTGAACGCCCTCCACACCAAGGCCGGTTGACGGTCCGGCGCACACCGCCGCACCCGGTCCCGCATCACAAACGGGCTGTCCTGGCACGGGTGCCGGCCCGCCGTCGTCCGCCGTGGCCGCCCAGATGTCCGTCGCCCGCTCCGGACGACCGAGCACGTCGTGGTTGCGCTGCTCGGGGGAACGGGCCGGGTTCGTGATCTCCATGGCCGCGACGCTGCCGGTCGGGCCCGCCCCGCGCCTCGGGCCCGCGTCCTGGGTCACCGGTACCGCGCACCCCGGGATGACTCCCCGGCCGGCGACGGCGCCCCCCCTCCCGCGACGGGCTCCCCATAATGGGTGCACGGGCGTCGGCCGCCGCCGGGCTGACTACACTGCAGTAGACGGTCTGCGGACCGAGGACGAAGAAGGGGTGAGGAACCTTCCATGGCCGACCCGAAGGACGAACGCCGGCCGGCCGGCGAACTGGAGGCGAGCGTCATGGCGGCTCTCTGGGCCGCCGGTGCGCCCCAGACCCCCGGACAGGTGCAGCGGAGCCTCGGCACCGACCTGGCCCGGACGACGGTGACCACGATCCTGACCCGGCTGCACGACAAGAGCGTGGTCGAACGGCACCGACAGGGGCGCGGCTACGCCTACGTCCCCGTCCAGGACGCCCAGGGCCTCACCGCGAAGCGGATGCACACCGAACTCGACCGGGACACCGACCGGCAGACCGTGCTCGCCCGGTTCGTCGCCCAGCTCAGCCCCGACGACGAGCGCGTGCTGCGCGGCCTGCTCGAAGCCGACGAGCAATCCGGTGGATGATGATCGCACTACTGATCCTGCCGCTGCTGCTGCCGTTCGCCCTGCCGGCCCTGGCCCGACGGGCCCTCGACCGGCTGGCCCCCGTCGTCGCGCTCCGGGCGATCACCGGTTCGGCCGTCGCCCTCGCGGGGTGCTCGCTCGCCGCGCTCGGCGCGTTCGTCCTCACCGGGCTGCTCAGCCTGCCGTTCTTCGCGGCGCTCGGCGAGCTGATCCGGCCACTGCACACCGCCGCCGACCGCTACGTGCTGCCGCTGGCCGCCGTGTCGGTGGGCGGCCTCGCCGTGTGTGTCTGGACGCTCGCACGGTCGGTGCTCCGACAGGTCCGCGCCTTCCGCGCGGCCCGCACGGAGGCCGGGCGAGGGCCCGCGGCGGGTGATCTGTGCGTGGTCGACTCGCCGTGTGCGGACGCGTACGCGCTGCCCGGCAGGCCGCACCGGATCGTGGTGACCACCGGGATGCTGCGCAGCCTCGACGGGAGCGAGCGGGAGGCGCTGTTCGCGCACGAACGGGCGCACAATGCGGGCGGGCATCATTACTTTCTCGCCGCGGCCGAGCTCGCCGCGCACTGCCATCCGGCGCTGCGCGGGGTTCGGGACGTCATTCGGCTGGCCGTGGAGCGGGCCGCGGACGAGGCCGCGGCGAGCGCGGTGGGCGACCGGCGGCTGACCGCCCGTGCGATCGCCCGGGCCGCGCTGGCGGGGCAGGGCGGCGGTGTGGAGCGGCCGGCGTTCGCGCCGGGTGCCGCGTCGGGGCCGGTGCCGCAGCGGGTGCAGGCGCTGCTGGCCGCGCCGCGCGGGCGGCGGCGGGCCGGGAGGTGGGTCGCGGTGCTGCTGGTGGCTTGCGCCGGGGTGTCGTGTGTCGCCTCCGCGACCGGGATGGCCGACTTTCACCATCGGGTGGAGGTCGCTCAGGGGGAAGCGGAGCGGTAGTCGGGGCGCCGTTTGGAAGGTGCGGGTCCGTTGTGGCTGGTCGCGCAGTTCCTCCCCCAGCTTTCGGCTGGGGGTACCCCCAGCGCCCCTGACGGGGCGCTCCAGTCGTCGCCCCCTGAATAGTCGTCCCTCCGAGAATTCGTCCCCCCGGAATAGGCGACTGGCATCCCTGGAGTTTTACGTATAACCTCTCCCGCTAACCGCTCCACCGAAAGGCCCCCATGCGACGCGTCGCCCTGGTCACTCTCGTCGTCGGCGACTACGACGAGGCGATCCGCTTCTACACCGAGGCCCTCGGGTTCCGGCTCGTCGAGGACGCCCCGCGCCCGGACGGCTCCCGCTGGGTCGTCGTGGAGCCCGGCGGGGAGGGGCACGGCACCGGACTGCTGCTCGCCCGTGCCAAGGACGAGGACCAGCGTGCCCGCGTCGGCGACCAGACGGGCGGCCGTGTCGGCTTCTTCCTGCACACGGACGACTTCGCCCGCGACCACGCCCGGATGACCGCCGCCGGCGTGACCTTCCTGGAGGAGCCGCGGCACGAGCCGTACGGCAGCGTCGCCGTCTTCCAGGACCTCTACGGAAACCGCTGGGACCTGCTCCAGCCCGCCGCCTGACCGACCACTCCGAACCACCTGCCGAGGACAGCTCCACCATGACTGCTACGCGCGTAGACGCAGACGTGATCCGTCGCCTTCCCAAGGCCGTCCTGCACGACCACCTCGACGGCGGCCTGCGCCCCGCCACCCTCGTCGAGCTCGCGGCGGAGGTCGGTCACACCCTGCCCACCACCGACCCCGACGAGCTGGCCGCCTGGTACTTCGAGGCCGCCAACTCCGGCGACCTGGTCCGCTACATAGCCACCTTCGAGCACACCCTCGCGGTGATGCAGACCAAGGAGGGACTGCGGCGGGTCGCCGAGGAGTACGTCCTCGACCTGGCCGCCGACGGTGTCGTCTACGGCGAGGTCCGCTACGCGCCGGAGCTGAACGTCACGGACGGGCTCACGCTGAACGAGGTCGTGGAGAGCGTGCAGGAGGGGCTCGCCGCCGGTATGGCGAAGGCCGCTGCCGCCGGCACGCCCGTCCGCGTGGGCACCCTGCTGTGCGGGATGCGGATGTTCGACCGGGTCCGCGAGGCCGCCGAAATGGCCGTCGCCTACCGGGACGCCGGTGTCGTCGGCTTCGACATCGCCGGTGCCGAGGCCGGCTTCCCGGCCGCCGACCACCTGGACGCCTTCCAGTACCTGCGCGGCGAGAGCGTGCCCTTCACCATCCACGCCGGTGAGGCGTTCGGCCTGCCCAGCATCCACCAGGCGGTCCAGGCGTGCGGCGCCCAGCGCATCGGGCACGGCGTGCGGATCACCGAGGACATCGTCGACGGCAAGCTCGGCCGCCTCGCCGGCTGGGTGCGCGACCGTCGTATCGCGCTGGAGATGTGCCCCACCTCCAACCTCCAGACCGGCTGCGCCACGTCCATCGCCGAGCACCCGATCACCGCGCTGAAGGAACTGGGCTTCCGGGTCACCCTCAACACCGACAACCGGCTGGTCTCGGGGACGACGATGACCCGGGAGATGTCCCTTCTGGTGGCGGAGGCGGGCTGGACCGTCGAGGACCTGCGCACGGTCACGGTGAACGCCCTGAAGAGCGCGTTCATCCCGTTCGACGAGCGCAGGGCCCTCATCGAGGACGTCGTCCTGCCGGGCTACGCCTCCGCGCTCTGAAGCAGCCCCCGCAGATAGGCGGCCTGTCCGACGTGCTGAAGGTCGTCGGACAGGACGCTCACCAGCCGTACGCCCAGCGTGACCGGCGGATCGAAGCGGGTGTCCACGATCCGTTCGAGATCCTTGGCCGGGAGCTCGCGCAGCACCCCCAGGGTCTGCTCGTGCACCGCGTCGTAGTAGCCGGTCAGCAGATCGCCGGAGTCCACCGTGACCTTCGCGACCTGCGCCGGCGTGTGGCCGTACCCGTGGTCACGGGGCGGCAGGTCGAGGCCGAAACGCTTCTCCCAGCCCTGGGCCGGCCACACCTGGTCGAGGTCGAAGGCGTCGGCGACGTGGTCGTCCTGGATCCGGGTGAGGTGCCAGACCAGCCAGGTGATGGAGTTGGCGCCGGGGGCAGGGAGCTTGCTGAGCACATCGGAGTCGAGGCCGTCGAGGGCGGCATGGACTTCTTCCTGGATGCGGCCGAAGCCGTCGATGAGGATGTCCCTTGCATGCATGCGACCACGATCGCGCATCGCCGGTCGTCATGCGTCCGGAATCCAGCTTCCGTGGAAGCCCAGCGGCACCCGGCCCGGCAGGTGCACCCGGGCCAGCGGCTCGCCGGTGAAGTCCTGCGCGGCGAGGATCAGCAGGTCGGCGGCGCCCCGGTCCGGATTGTGGACGTAGGCGATCGCGTACCCGTCGTCCTCCCGCCGCCCGTGTTCGCCCGGCACGAACACCGCCTCTCCCGCCGCCGCGCCCCTCGGCAGCCGGTGCACCTCGGCCGTGCCGCGTGAAAGGTCGTGCTTGAAGAGGGCGTTGGAGAAGGCGCGGTCCGGTGGATTGCCGTCGCCGGCCAGATAGGCGACGGACATCTCGGCGGCGGCCGCCGAGTAGCCGTAGCGGTGCCGGCGGGACACCAACTCCTCGTTGACCCTGGGGAATTCCTGCGGCCGGTCGTCGAGGGTGCGCCTGCGGACCTGCCCGCGGCGCAGGTCGACGGTCCAGCGCTCCAGCTTCGCGGTGCCCACCGCGTGCGGTCCGTCGGTGGTGGCGCTCGCGACGTCGAACGGCGCCGGATAGGTCGTCAGGTCGATCACCACGGACCCGCCCTCGTCGTACGCGTTGAGGGTGTGCGAGTAGAAGACCGGGTCGACGCCGAACCACCGGACGGCGCCCCCCGACCGGGGCATCACGCCCACCCGGGCCGGGTGTTCACGGTTCCAGACGTACGGCACCGGCGCGCCCGCCTCGGCGGCCGCCGCGTCGAAGGTGACCGGGATGTCGAAGACCACCACGTGCTTCTCGGTGAGCGCGAAGTCGTGCATCATCGGCGCGTCCCGGACCGGGATCCGGGTGGTGCGGGCGAGCCGGCCGCCCGGGTCCACGACCAGGTGCCGGACATGGTCCCAGGTCGGGTAGTAGGCGATCGCGTGCAACTCGTCCGCGTGCGCGTCGTACTTGGTGTGCGCGGTGAACGCGCCCTCCAGGGTGCCCCGGAAGTCGTAGGTGCCCACGGTGTTGAGCTCGCCGTCGAGTTCGTACGGTAGCGGGCCGCTCTCCTGGAGCGCGAGGATCCGCCCCCGGTAGGGGACGACGTGGGTGTTGCAGGCGAAGTCGTCCGGCGGGACCGGACCGGGGTAGGACTCGCCGAGCTTCGCCGTCACCTGTGAGGACCGCACCCAGCGGTTGCGGTACCACTCGGCGCGGCCGCCGCGCAGCCGTACCCCGTGCACCATGCCCTCGCCCAGCATCCAGTGGTGGGCACGCGGATCCTCCAGACCGAGCACGTTCGGGCCGTTGCGCAGGTAACGGCCGTTCAGGTCGGCGGGGATGCGGCCGGTGACCGGCAGGTCGAAGGCCGTGAGTTCCTCGGTGACCGGGGCGAACGCGCCCTCCAGGAAGGGATAGTGACGATCCGCTGTATCCGCTGAGGCTGCCGCTGCCTCCGCCGGACGGACCGCCGTTCCCGTCAGCGCGCCCGCCACCGCGATGCCCGCCGCCCCGCGCAGCACCGTGCGCCGTGTGTGTTCCGCCATCTCCGTACTCCCCGTCGTCGTCGTGGACATCCACGAGTCTGCGGCGACGGGCAGCCGGGGTCAGGAGGGGCAGGCCCCGTCCGGGGGTGTTGCCAGGCCCCCTGTTTCGAGGAGGGTGATCAGCGCCCGGGCCGCCGGGCTGGTGGCCGTCTCGGGCGGGAGCAGGGCGACCGTCTCGTACGCGGTCTCGTCCGTGTCCTTGAGCGCGAGCGCGGTCAGCGTGGGGCGCTTGTGGCGGAAGTGGCGGGGTACGACGGCGATGCCGAGGTTCTCGTCGACCAGGTCGAGGAGGCTGTGCACGTCGTTGACCTCAAGGGCGACCGTGCGCCGCACGCCCGCCTCGGCGAAGGCCGCGTCGGTGGTGCGGCGCGGACCCCAGTCCGGGTGGAAGTCGACGAACACCTCGCCGCCGAGGTCCTCCGGGGTCACGGCCGCGCCGGCCGTCGCCAGCCGGTGGCTGGGATGGCACAGCACGGTCATCGGCTCGCCGGTCAGGGACACCGAGCGCAGCTGGTCGGTGTCGTCCTGGGTGCGGTAGGCGAAGGCCAGGTCGAGCCGGCCCGCCGCCACCTCCTCGGCGAGCGCGCCCGAACCGGCCTGCCGCAGCCGGATCTCCACGTCCGGGTGGCGGCGCCGGAACGCGGCGAGCAGACCGGCCACGTGCACCCCGGCGATGCACTGCTCGGTGCCCAGCGCCAGCGTCCCGCGCAGCACGCCCTGCACCGCGGCCACCGCCTCGTGCGCGGAGCGCACCTGGGCGAGGATCCGCTCCGCCTCGCCGAGCAGCGCCCGGCCCGCCTCGGTCAGCGTCACCCGGCGGGTCGTCCGCACGAACAGCGGCGCCCGCAGCTCCCGCTCCAGGGCCCGGATCGAGGCCGACAGACCGGACTGGGACACCATGAGCCGCTCGGCGGCCCGGGTGAAGTGCTGGTCCTCGGCGACGGCGACGAAATGCTGGAGGTGGCGCAGTTCCATGATTGAGAAGGGTAGTCGCACAATTCCATCGGATTCTCCTGTTGGACCACTGCACGGGGCTCGGGAAAGAGTGGAACCGGTAGATCCTGTGGCAACCCTCTGGAGTCGCGTTGTACACCGCACACCCCGACCGCTACGCCGACATGCCGTACCGCCGCAGCGGCCGCAGCGGCCTGAAGCTCCCCGCGCTGTCGCTCGGCCTGTGGCACAACTTCGGGCCCGACCGGCCCGTGACGACCCAGCGCGCCATCCTGCGCCGCGCCTTCGACCTCGGCGTCACCCACTTCGACCTCGCCAACAACTACGGCCCGCCGCCCGGCGCCGCCGAGTCGGCGTTCGGCGAGGCGCTCAAGGCGGACTTCGCGGCCTACCGCGACGAGCTGGTCATCTCCACCAAGGCCGGTTACCTGATGTGGCCCGGCCCGTACGGCGAGTGGGGTTCGCGCAAGTACCTGCTGTCCTCGCTGGACCAGTCCCTGACCCGGATGGGCCTGGACTACGTCGACATCTTCTACTCGCACCGCCCGGACCCGGAGACTCCCCTGGAGGAGACGATGGGGGCCCTGCACTCCGCGGTCCAGCAGGGCAAGGCGCTCTACGTCGGCATCTCCAACTACTCGGCGGAGCAGACCCGCGAGGCCGCCCGGATTCTCGGCGAGCTCGGCACCCCGCTCCTCATCCACCAGCCGCGCTACTCGATGCTCGACCGCCGCCCGGAGACCGGGGGCCTCCTGGACGCCCTCGACGAGCTCCAGGTCGGCTCCATCGTCTTCTCCCCGCTGGAGCAGGGCCTGCTCACCGGCCGCTACCTCGACGGCATCCCCGAGGGGTCGCGGGCCGCGAGCGACAGCCCGTTCCTGAACTCGGACGCGGTCACCGCGGACCTGGTCGCCCAGCTGCGCGACCTCGACGACGTCGCCAAGGGCCGCGGCCAGACCCTGGCCCAGCTCGCCCTGTCCTGGGTGCTGCGCGGCGGCCGGGTGACCTCGGCGCTGATCGGCGCGAGCAGCCCGCAGCAGGTCGAGGACTGTGTCGGCGCCATCGGGAACCTCGACTTCGACGCGGAGGAGCTGGTGCGGATCGACGCGATCATCAACCGGTAGTCCAGCCGGTCGTCGCCCGGTGATCGACCCGAATCGTCACCCGGTGACCGAGCCGAATCGTCGCCGGGTGATCGACCCGAATCGTCACCCGGCGACCGACGCGATCGTCAACCGGTGATCCGTCCGGTGAGGCGGACGCACACCGCGTCCCCCTCACCTTTTCTGATCGCCCTGCGGACGTCGGGCCGCACGGGGAGCTTGTGCGTGCCGTCGCCCAGGGCCATGAAGGAACTCCGGAACGGGTGCCCGTCGACCGTGCCGAGGATTCTGACCAGTCCCCGGGTGCCGAAGAACACGGCGGACTCGGGCCAGACCACGTAGGTCCAGCCGCCCTTGGCGGGGCTGCGACGCAGCACGGCGGTGAATTCCACGTCGAGATGTGCGGTCGTACTCATGACGGTCCTCCGCTTGCGGTGGTCTGGCTCGTCGGAGAGACCGCCGTGAGCGCGGGAACTCATCGCGGGCGCCGGCTCACGCCCGGGCCGGAACCCGTCCGGAAGGCCCGGTACCCGGAGGATCCGGCCGTCCTCACCGAGCGTGACCACGTCAAAACCGGCCACCGGAGCCGGGCCTTCCGCCTCGTCCACCGGTTCCCGGCCGAAGCAGGCGGTGTCCTGGTGGCCGTCGACGATCCCGAGCGGACGGAAGACGACACCGGGGAACTGCTCGCGCGCGGCCGCGATCACGGCCGTGATCTGCGCGTGTCCGGCGACATCCGCGAGCGGGCCGGTGTCACTGCCCTCCGGGGCTCAGGTCTCGGCGGGCGACTTTCCGGGCGCCTCCGGCTCGGTGGCATTCCAGGCCTCGAAGCGACGGACGGCTGCGGCCTGGTGACGGTCGGTGTTCACGGGCATGGTGAATCGGCCTTCATCGGGGTCGTCACTGCTGGTCAGGGGGTTGATCGCGGTGCGCGGCGATCCGTTGGCGCCACCATGCCCCGGTCCGCGTGCCGGGTCGCTCACCCCTCGGGTAATGAAGGCCGGCCGGTGCAGCTCGCGCATTTCGGCCAATTCGCAGGGGGAATATGCCAAGAGACTGGCCGGAAAGGTGTGGTGACAGTGTTTCGAAAGTGAACATACTCGAATGTCAGGAGCACTTCACCGCACAGGAGCCGCACGGAAACCCGGCCGCGACGGCACACCGGCGAGCTACGGGGGAGTGATCGTGCACGACGAATTCCTGTGCCATGTCACGGCATACGGCATGTGCGGCGGGCAACGCATCGGCGTTCCCCTCGGCACCTACCGTGCGCCGACCCTGGCACTGGCCCTGTGGTGGTTACGGGACCGGGCCTCCTGGATCGCGGAACGCCTCGACCCCTTACCCGAGAACCCCAGGTTCCCGCAGGGGGCGCTCGTCCCGGTCGCGGAGACCGTCTCCGACATACCCGGCCTGCTGCGCGCCTGGTGCGCCGACGCGGCCCGGCAGGAACTGGTCGCCGACGAGTTGGCCGACGGGCGGCTGGTGCGGATCGCGCTCCAGGACGACACCACGGAGTACGAACTGCTCGCCGAGTCCATCGACGCCCTGCGGATGCAGCGCACCATCCCGGCCCTCGTCGTCCCCGTCGCCTGACACGTGACGGCCGCCGCCGGCGCGGCCATGACCAGGCACAGAAGAGGTCGGATCGGTAGAATTCTACCCATGGCGGAGCGGCCGGTCGCCTCGACGGCGCCCGAACTCGTCCTGGAGACCGACACGGGATCCACGGTGATGAGCCCGGGCCGCGACTACCACGTCGGGCGGGATCCGTTGAGCGACATCGTCATCGACGATGCCCGGGTCTCGTGGCACCACGCGGTGCTGCGGCCCGACGACGGCCACTGGACCCTCGAGGACGAGCAGAGCACCAACGGCACCTACGCCGACGGCCGCCGCATCCGGGAGTGGGAGGTCGGACCGGGCACGGTGATCCGCTTCGGCAGCCCCGCCGACGGGCCGTCCGCCGTCCTGAGCGGCCGCCCGGCGCCCGCCGCCGACCGTCCCTCCGTCGTCTCCATGCCCGCCCGGACCGGCACCTTCCGGCAGCCCTCCTCGGTGATGCGGCTCCCGGCCCGCACGGTCCGCATCGGCCGCGCCACCGACAACGACATCGTCGTCGACGACCTGATCGTCTCCCGCCACCACGCCGAACTGCGCAGCCACCCCGACGACAGCCACGAGATCGTCGACCTCGACAGCCACAACGGCACCTACCTCAACGGCCGCGCCGTCACCCGGGCCCCGCTCGGCCCCCGGGACGTCGTCGGCATCGGCCACTCCGCGTTCTGCCTGGTCGACGGTGAGCTGCAGGAGTACGTCGACACCGGCGAGGTCTCCCTCGACGTCCAGGAACTCACCGTCGCCGTCGACCACGGCCGCAAGATCCTGCTGGACCACGTCTCCTTCCCGGTGGGGGAGAAGTCCCTGCTCGCCGTGGTCGGACCGAGCGGCGCCGGCAAGTCCACCCTGCTCAACGCCCTCACCGGGCAGCGTCCGGCCGAGCACGGCACCGTCCTCTACGACGGCCGCGACCTGTACCGCGACTACGCCGAGCTGCGTCAGCGCATCGGACTGGTCCCGCAGGACGACATCCTGCACGTCCAGCTGACCGTGCGCAGCGCCCTCACCTACGCCGCCGAACTGCGCTTCCCCGAGGACACCGCGAAGGCCGAGCGCCGGCAGCGGGTGGACGAGGTCATCCGCGAACTGGGCCTCGAACAGCGTGCCGAGCAGCCCGTGCACAGCCTCTCCGGCGGGCAGCGCAAGCGGGTCAGCGTGGCCCTGGAGCTGCTCACGAAGCCGTCCCTGCTCTTCCTGGACGAGCCGACCTCCGGACTCGACCCCGGCATGGACCGCTCGGTGATGAACATGCTGCGCGGCCTCGCCGACGACGGCCGTACCGTCATCGTCGTCACCCACAGCGTGCTGAGCCTCGACGTCTGCGACCGCCTCCTGGTCCTCGCGCCGGGCGGCCGGACCGCCTACTTCGGGCCGCCCGGCGACGCCCTCGGCTTCTTCGGGTTCGACGAGTGGCCCGAGGCGTTCGAGGCGTTCGAGCGGGACACCGGCCGGGACTGGGCGGGGGACTACCGCGCCTCGTCGTACCACCGGAAGTACATCGTGAACTCCAGCGCGCAGCCGGTGGTGCCGCGCTCCGGGCCGGTGGCCGCGGACCCGCCGCCCAGGCCGCGCAGCTGGGGCGCCCAGTTCTCGACGCTGGTGCGCCGCTACACGGCCGCGCTCGCCGCCGACCGGACCTTCCTCGCCATCATGATCGGGCTGCCGTTCGTGATGGGCGCCATGGCCCGGGCCGTCGCCGGCAACAAGCTCACCTTCGACACCGCGACCAACGCCCTGCTCACCCTGTGCGTGGGCGGGGTGCTGACCGGCGCGGCCAACGCCGTGCGCGAGCTGGTCAAGGAACGGGTGATCTACCAGCGGGAGAGAGCCGTCGGCCTGCCCCGATCGGCGTACGTGATGTCGAAGGTCGTCGTCCTCGGCGCCATCACCGTGCTCCAGGCGATCGTGCTCACCCAGGTCGGCCTGGCCGGCGTCGACCTCAACGCGCCCGGCGGCGACGGGGTGCTGATGCCGCCCCTGCTGGAGATCACCGTCGCCGTGGCCGTGCTCTCCTTCACCGCGATGATGCTCGGCCTGCTGATCTCCGCGCTGGTCCGCAAGGAGGAGGTGACGATGCCGCTGCTGGTGCTGCTCACCGTCGTCCAGGTCGTCTTCTGCGGGACCCTGCTGAAGCTGACCGGCGTGCCCGGTCTCGAACAGGTCGCCTGGCTGGTGCCTTCACGCTGGGCGCTCGGCGCCATGGCCGGCACCGTCGAACTGCACCGGATCGTGCCCGGCACCCTCACCGCCGACCCCTTGTTCCGGCACTCGGCGGGCGTCTGGCTGCGGAACATGGTCATGCTGGTGGTGCTGTCGGTGGTCTTCGGCTGTGTGCTGTCCCGGCTGCTGCGCCGGCACGAACCGGCCGTGATGCGGAAGTAGGCGACCGATGACGACGACGCCAGGATTCCGGCCCACCCATGTCGTCCCCGGCGACGGCATGCCCGCCTGGGAGGCCCCCGACCCGGCCCGGCCCACCGTGCCCCTCGACGCGCTGCTGCCGGTCCAGCTCGTGGAACGGCGCGGCGACTGGGCGCACATCAGCTGCGCCAACGGCTGGTCCGCCTGGGTCGACGGCCGCTACCTCGTCGCCGTACCCCAGGACCCGCCCGTCACCGGCGGCCCGCCCACCGAGGCCACCGACCCGCGCCCGCTCCTTGCCCGCGCCGCCGAGGCACTCACCGGCTACCGGGCCGCCGTGGAGGAACTGGCCGTCGGCGGCCTCGACGGAGAGTCCTTCCGCGGCCGTACGCACGGACTGCGCATCGGCGTGGTGGTCGACGGGGAGTCGATGTGGCTGTACGACCCGGCCGAGGGACGCTGGCTGTACGGCGACGGGCGGCGGCTGTCCACGTACGTCACCGACCGGGCGGAGCCGGGCGGCGACGGCCCCGGTCGCGATCCGACCCGGGTGGTCACCCCCGACGGTGACCGCTGATGCCGGGCGGCGCCGACCTGCTCTCCGAACCCACGTCGCGGGACGAGCGGCCGCTGACTCGCCCGCCGCCCTGGGCGGGCCCGGTCTTCCGGGGCCGTTGGGGGAGCCGGAGCCGGCCGACGGCCCTCAGGCGGCCACCTCGCCCCGCCGGTGCACCGGGCGGGCCAGCAGCGCGCCCAGGAACCCGGCGACCAGGCCCCACAGCAGGCCCAGGCCCACCGCCGACCACAGCACGGGCTCCAGCAGCAGTTCGCCCGACAGATTTCCGCCCAGGTCGCCGATGCCGAGCAGGGAGAGGCCGTAGTGGGCGGAGATCCGTCCGCTCAGGCACAGCGTCAGCATCGTCAGCGCCAGGGCGACCGCCAGGTGCAGGGCGTGCTGCCAGGCGCGGATCCCGGCCGGGGAGCGGGCCGCCATCAGGACTGCGGCCGCCAGCAGCAGTACCGCGGCCACCCAGGCCAGCCACCACCAGCGGCCGTCGTGGGCGGTGACGGTGCGCAGGTTCAGGGTCGAGACGTCCGGCGTGCGCAGCACCTCGGCGAGCACCTTCGGCACCGGCAGCCCGAACGGGCCGTCGACCCTGCCCCTCCAGGTGGCGCCGAGCCCGAGCGTCAGGGCCAGCCAGGCCAGGTTGGGCAGCCCGAGCAAAATCACCGCGAGGGTCTCCCTGGCGTGCCCGCGGGTCACCATCGCGGCCAGGGCGATCACCAGGGCCAGCACGACGTACGCCAGCACGAGCACGACCATTGCGTACGCCGCCGGGCGCACCGAGGCCTGGAAGCGCAGCAGGCGCCCCGGCAGCGGCGCCCCGCGCGACACCAGCAGCGCCAGCAGCAGCATCCCCGCCAGCCACAGCAGGCTGAACCCGGCCGTCAGCGGCACGTCCGTCGTGAAGCCCGCCTGCGGTGCCGCGCCGAACGCGTCGGTGAGATCGCTGAGGGTGCCGTTGCCCACGTCCACGGCGAAGGTGTGCCGGGCACCGGCCGCGAGCCCGACCAGCAGGAGCAGCCACAGCACCGCGATCCGCGCCGCCCACCCGGCCAGCTCCCTGGCCCCGGCCACCGCCCGGTGCCGCAGCGGCCGCAGGAAGCCCCCGGCGGCGACCAGCGCCCCGACCAGCGTCACCGACAGCGGTACGACCGTCAGCCCGGCGTTCGTACGGGCCAGTTCACCCGCGTTCCCCGACAGCTCGACGGCGCCGCCGACCGCCGTCACCACGGTCGCCAGGACCACCGGCAGGAACGCGCCCTTCGGCAGGTCCGCCGCGCCCGCCGCCCACAGCCCCACCGCGGCCACCACGAGCATCGCGACCGACGCGGCCAGCACCACGGCCAGGGCGGGCGGCCAGCCGTGCCGGGCCACGGACCGGCCGGCCGGCGCGGCCACCGGCCGCTCGGAGGCGATCCGGGGACGCACGCTGTCACGCTAGGCAACACCCGGACCCGCCGCCCGCCGGGTGGGCCGTCCGCGTCGGCTCCGCGTCCGTGCCGCGTCCGTGCCGCGTCGGCTTGCGGGCGGTACCGGACCAGCGCACATTGGGCTCGATATGCCCCAAATGAGGCATTTTTCATGAATGCCGTTTACTGCACTGGGGAGATGAGCGCGTGAGCGTCGAACCGCCGTCGTCCGGCCGCCCCACAGGACCCCCCTCCGGTCCCCTGTCCGGACCCTCCGGGCCACCCCCCGGACCCCCCTCGCAGCCGCCCGGAGGCGGCGACGGCCAGGGCGGGGAGCCGCACCGGCCGTGGTGGAGGTCGGCGCCCCGGGTCGCGACGCTCACCACGGCCGTGGTGGTCGCCGCCGCCCTGGCCCTGGTCCTCACCCGTTCGGGCGACAGCTCCGGGAAACGCGGCGAGGTCTTCCTGCAGGCCGCCAACAGCTCCGGCCAGGACCCGTTCACCGAGTCCACCGCCCAGAAGAGCTCCGCGGCGCCGCTGTCCGCGGCCCCGGCCGCGTCGGCGGCGTCGGCGAACGAGGTGCGGGGGGTGGACGGCGGGGCGCCCGGCCTCTACAGCGGCACGAAGAACAGCGCCAGCTGCGACGTCGAACAGCAGGTCAAGTACTTCCAGGCCGCGCCGTCCCGCAACAGGGCGTTCGCCTCCCAGGTCGGCGTCCAGCCGTCCGGCGTCCCCGCCTACCTGCGCTCCCTCACCCCCGTACAGCTGCGCGCGGACACCCGGGTCACCGCCCACGGCTACCGCGACGGCAAGGCGACCACCTACCAGTCCGTCCTCCAGACGGGTACCGCCGTCCTGGTCGACGAGCACGGCGTGCCCCGGCTGCGGTGCGCCTGCGGCAACCCGCTGGCCCCGCCGGTCGCGCAGCGGACCACCCCGAGGACCACCGGTACCGCCTGGGCCGCGTACCGGCCCGCGAGCGTCGTCGTCGTCGCACCCGCCGCGCAGATCATCAAGGTGTTCGTCGTCTTCGACCACGAGCACGACGACTGGTTCGGCCGCCACCGGGGCGACCACACCGGGCACCACGACCGCCCGGCCAGGCCTCCGGCCGATCCGGACCCCATCAACCCGCCGGGCCATCACGGCTGCCTGCCCGCGTCCGGGAAACCCGGGTCACCCGGCACCACCCCGTGCCCGCCGGTCCCGTCCGGGCCGTCGACGCCGGCGAGCCCGGGGCACGGCTCCAAGTCCCCGTCGGTGAACTCGCCGTCCTCGAACTCGCCGTCCTCGAAGCCGTCGCAGTCGCCGTCCGGGAAGCCGGCCTCGAAGCCGCCCTCGTCCGAGCCGCCGTCCTCGCAGCCGCCGTCCTCGCAGTCGCCGGCCTCGAAGCCGCCGTCCGCCGAGCCCCCCTCGTCGCAGCCCCCGAAGAGCGAGTCACCGAATTCCGAGCCCCCGAGTAACGGAAACGAGTCCCCTCGCACCGAGTCCCCGAAGAACGAGTCGCCGGCGTCGCAGCCCCCTGCGTCGCAGGGGCCTGTCTCCCAGGGGCCGCCGTCCTCCGCGCAGCAGCCGGGACCGCTGTCCCCGGCGTCGCCCGGCCCCGAGTCCGCGCTGTCGCCCGTCGCTCCGGAGTCCCCGGCCCAGCAGGCACCGCCCGGCTCGGCCGGCGCCGGCTCGCCGGGAGTGTGACCAGCGCGACGTGAGGTGTGCGCGGTCGGCGAACACCCCTGGGGACTGTCGGAGCGCGCTCGGGGTACGAGCATGGATGCAACAGCGACCGGCCCGGCCGGCCTCCTGGAGAGACACGCATGATCGAAAACCTGGGCGGGGCAGTGATACCGACTGGCTTCGACGTACCCGTGGAGCCGCTGCGACGCGCGGCGCACTACACCGGCGAGCCCGGCTGCATCGCCGAGGCGCGGGACTTCGCGGCCGGCTTTCTGGAGCAGCTCAGGACCGAGTGGTGCGCGGCGATCGATCCGCGGGCCGACGGTGAGCTGCTCCTCGTGGTGAGTGAGCTGGTCACCAACGCGGACCGGCACAGCAACGGCCCGTACATCCTCGAACTGGAGGGCACGGACAGCGCGGTCCTGGTCTCCGTGTACGACAGCAGCGTCGCCCTGCCCCGGCGCTTCCCCAAGGACCCCGAGCGGGTCGGCCGGCACGGGCTGGAGATCGTCCATGCCCTGGCCGCGGAGGTGATCGCCGAACGGGTACCGGTCGGCAAGCGGGTGCGCGCGCTGGTGCGCTTTCCCGGATGAGTCGGTGAGTCGGTGAGTCGGTGAGTCGCCACGGGCGCCGCCCCACCTGTCGGTGCGGGGCAGCGCCCGTGATCTCGCCGTCAGGCGCAGCCGAGCTCGCCCAGCATCCCCTGGCGCAGCCGCGTGATGATCCGCTTGATCAGGCGCGAGACATGCATCTGGGAGCAGCCGAGCCGCTCGCCGATCTCCGCCTGGGTGGCCTCCTCCACGAACCGCAGATGGATGATCTCCCGGTCCCGTTCGCTCAGTTCGGCCATGAGCGGGGCCAGCGACTGGAAGTCCTCCACGAGCCGCAGCCCGTCCTCCTCGACCCCGATGAAGTCGGCCAGCACCGCCTCGCCGTCCTCCGGGCCGTCCCCGGTCAGCGCGGCGTCCAGGGAGGAGGAGTTGTAGCCGTTGGCGGCCAGCTGGCCCTCGACCACCGCGTCCTCGGACAGGTTCATCAGCGTGGCGAGCTCGGCGACGGTCGGTTCCCGGTCCAGGCGGCTGGAGAGCTCCTCGCGCGCCTTGGCCAGCTCCACGCGCAGCTCCTGGAGCCGGCGCGGTACGTGCACCGCCCAGGTGGTGTCACGGAAGAACCGCTTGATCTCGCCCACGATGTACGGCAGCGCGAAGGAGGTGAACTCGACCTCGCGCGACAGCTCGAACCGGTCGATGGCCTTGATCAGGCCGATCATCCCGGTCTGGACGATGTCCTCCATGTCGTCGCCACGGTTGCGGAACCGTCCGGCCGCGAACCGCACCAGCGACATGTTCATCTCGATGAGCGTGTTGCGGGCGTACTGGTACTCCGGCGTGCCCTCCTCCAGCTCACCGAGCCGCTGGAAGAACTGGCGGGACAGCTCGCGTGCGTCGCGCGGGGCGATGGTCCTCGGGTCCTCGATTCCTGGCAGTGCCCCCTCCGGCGTCCACGCCTCGACGGGGTGAGCGGTGTTCACTGCTTCCGACCGGATCCCGGCGGTATTCATTGCCTCTCCCAGGTCACTCATGGTTCGGCGGCTGCCTCTTCGGCCGGTGTCGTTCCGGCCCTGTCCACGTTGCGCCCTCGCCCGGGTACCCGGAACGGGACGTCTCATGCGTGCCTCGAAGCTCGGGTACCCGGGGTGACGCGACGCATGCGCCCTGTTTCCCGCTCTGGCGGAAAACCGCCGGTGGCGGTCTGCGGACGAGGTGGCTACGGCCCGACGCGTACGGCGGTGATCAGCGCGTGCCAGTACCGTTTGGTGACGACACCGCCGTACCGGGAGTCGATCAGTTCACGGATGCCCGCGAGCAGCCCGTTCCGGGCGGTCTCCGGGAGCGCGCGGTGGTTGGAGTAGGTGAGCAGCAGGTCCAGGTACTGGCCGGTGGTGTACGTGATCTCCTGGGCGTGGCCGCACACGGTGACGTCGGTGAAGTACGGGGATCCGGTGAACTCGGTCGTGTCGGTCGCGAGGTCGGCCTCGCGGGTCTGGCGCAGGCCCGGCGGGGTGGCCGGATCCCAGCGCTCGTAGCACTCCTGGACCTCGGCGAAGAAGTCCTCGGTGCCGCCCGCCACATGGTGGGTGGCGACGACACCGAGCAGCCCGCCGGGGCGCAGCGCGCGGGCGGA
Source organism: Streptomyces sp. NPDC001980 (assembly GCF_040296885.1). Taxonomy (NCBI): domain Bacteria; kingdom Bacillati; phylum Actinomycetota; class Actinomycetes; order Kitasatosporales; family Streptomycetaceae; genus Streptomyces; species Streptomyces sp. NPDC001980. The sequence continues at coordinate 24,516 of NZ_JBEOYD010000046.1, forward strand.
CTTCGGCACCCGGACCGCCGGGTCGATCCAGTGGAAGGCGGTCGCGCAGACCACCGCGTCGAACGGCTCCGGCGGCAGCTCCCACTCTTCGAAGGCCGCGACCACCACGTCCGCCTCGGGAAACGCGGCCAGTTGCCGGCGGGCCGCGGCGGCCATGCTCGGGCCGATCTCCACGCCGGTGATCGAACAGCCGGACGCGGCCAGGTCGACGGTGAGCTTGCCGGTGCCCGGGGCGATCTCCAGCACCCGGATGCCCGGCCCGGCCCCCGTGATCCGGACCAGCTCCTCGACCAGCGCGCCGGGGTAGCGGGGCCGGGCCCGTTCGTACCGTTCGGCGTCCTGGTCGAAGATGTCCCGCAGTTTCGGATCCTTCACCCTGAATTCCAGTGCGTCCACGCAGGCCAGGATGCCGGTGCCCCTACCGCGGTGCCAGCGCTTTCCGGGGACGCCTCAGCCCTCGCGCTGGTCCCGCAGCTGCCGGAAGAAGGCCCGGACATCGCCCGCCAGCAGATCCGGCTCCTCCATCGCAGCGAAGTGCCCGCCCCGGTCGAACTCCGTCCACCGGACGATGTTCTCCGTGCGGTCCGCCTTGTGCCGCAGCGGACGCTGGGGCTCGGCCGGGAACAGGGCGAGGGCGGTCGGTGTCGTGGAGGGTTCGGTGGGGGCGGTGGCCCGGGCGCCGGTGGCGTGTGCCCGCTCGTAGTAGATGCGGGCGGAGGAGGCGGCCGTACCGGTGAGCCAGTACAGCATCACGTTGGTCAGCAGCCGGTCCCGGTCCACCGCCTCCTCGGGCAGTTCCGCGGAGTCCGTCCACTCCTGGAACTTCTCGACGATCCAGGCGAGCTGACCCACCGGCGAGTCCGTGAGCGCGTATCCGGGCGTGTGCGGGCGGGTGCTCTGCAGGATCGCGTACCCGGTGCTCTCCTTGGTCCAGGCGGCCCAACGGCGCCAGGAGTCGAGGGTGTTGGCCCGCTCCTCGGCGTCCAGCGCGGCCAGCTCCGCGGCCGTGGGCTCGGTGCCTTGCTGGGCGCCCGGCAGCAGATTGAGGTGCACGCCGATCACCCGGCCGGGACGGGCGCGGCCCAGCTCCCGGGAGATCGCCGCGCCCCAGTCACCGCCCTGTGCACCGAACCGTTCGTAGCCCAGCCGGTGCATCAGCTCCGCCCAGGCGTCCGCGACCCGCCCCGCCTCCCAGCCGGAGTCCGTGGTCGGCCCGGAGAACCCGAACCCCGGGATGCTCGGCAGCACCACGTGGAAGGCGTCGGCCGGGTCCCCGCCGTGCGCCGCCGGATCCGTGAGCGGCCCGACCACGTCCAGGAACTCCACGATGGAGCCCGGCCAGCCGTGGGTGACGATCAGCGGGGTGGCGTCCGGCTCGGGGGAGCGGATGTGGGCGAAGTGCACGTTCGTGCCGTCGATCGTGGTGGTGAACTGCGGCCACGCGTTGAGCTCCGCTTCGGCAGCCCGCCAGTCGTACTCGTGCCGCCAGTAGTGCGCGAGGTCCCGCAGATACGGGGTGGGGACGCCGTATGCCCAGCCTGCGCCGGGGAGCTCGGCCGGCCAGCGGGTGCGGTCCAGGCGGGCGTGGAGGTCGTCGAGGTCGGCCTGGGGGATGGAGATGCGGAAAGGAGTGATGTCCGCCGGCGAAGAGGTCATGTTGGGGATGCTAAGTGCGGTCGTCGGTTGTCTGCGGCGCCGTCGGGGCTGGTCGCGCCCACGCGGCGGAGCCGCACATGCACAACAGCCCCGCGCCCCTGTCGGGGCGCTCAGCGATTAGTTTCCTGGCAAGTGGGGGTCGGTACACATGACCGCGTTCCCCGCTCCCAGGAGGTGTCCATGACCACCGACGGATTCACCACGTGTCTCTGGTTCGACGGCCAGGCCGAAGAAGCCGCCCACTACTACGTGTCGATCTTCAAGAACTCCAGCATCGGGAAGGTCGGCCGGTACAACGAGGCCGGGCCGGGGGAGGCGGGCTCCGTGCTGGCCGTCGACTTCACGGCCAACGGGCAGAAGTTCGTCGCCATCAACGGCGGCCCGCAGTTCAAGTTCACCGAGGCGATCTCCTTCCAGATCTACTGCGACGGCCAGGAGGAGGTCGACCACTACTGGGCCAAGCTCAGCGAGAACGGCGGCGAGCCCGGCCCCTGCGGGTGGCTCAAGGACAGGTACGGCGTGTCCTGGCAGGTCATCCCGGACGGGCTGATCGAGATGATCGGCGACGCCGACCCGGAGAAGGCCGCGCGCACCACCCGCGCCATGTACTCCATGGGCAAGCTGGACATCGCCGCGCTGAAGAAGGCGTACGCGGGGGAGTGAGCCGTACGGGGAAGGGGGCGGTGCCCGCGGACACCGCCCCCTCGTGGACCCGCCGCCGGATCAGACCCGGTCGGCCACGATCAGCAGGTACTGGAAGCTGCCGTTCTTGTACGCGGTGAGGAACGCGTCCTCGATCCCCGTCACCAGGTGGTCGGCCTGCTTGCGCAGTTCCCAGTAGGGGATCGTCGCCGCGGTGAGGTCCTCCACATGGACCGGCACCAGCCGGTTGGCGGCCATCGCCCGGAAGTACTCCGACCTCGGGTGGATGTCGCAGATGTAGTGCGCGTTGATCAGGGACACCTCGCGGGAGGCCTGCCCGTAGGCGTTGTTGTAGCAGCCGGTGATCGTCACATAGCGTCCGCCACGGCGCAGCAGCCGGGCGTGCTCGGCGAACAGCAGCTCCAGTTCGACGTACATCGTGGACTCGTTGTTCCAGGAGGCCGCGTACGCGCCCGTCTCGAAGCCGGTGTCCAGCATGTTCCGGTGGTGGTAGCGGACCTTGTCGCCGACCTCCCGCTTGCGGGCCATCTCGTTGGCGAAGTCGGCCTGCTTGGCGGAGATGGTCACCCCGTCGGAGTGGCAGCCGTACCGCAGGTTCGCCACGATGCTGCCGCCGCCGCGGCCGCAGCCCGCGTCGAAGACCCGGTCGGCCGGCTTGAGGGCGCCGAGATGGGAGGCGAGCAGCTCGGCCTGGGCGTGCTCCAGGCGGTGCAGCTCGGCGGTGACCCGCTCCTTGCGCAGCGCGGGGTCGGTCTCGTCGAGCACCGACCAGTCGGCCTCACCGATGCCGTAGTGGTGGTGGTACAGGTCGTCGATCTTTCCGAGTTCGAGGTTGACCGGGTTCTCCTCGGCGTTCCAGTACTCCGCGACGCTGTTCTGGTACCTGGACTGGGTCGGCACCGGGGCTGACGTGGTGGTCTTCCGAGCGACAGGGGCGGTGGTCAACAGGTTCTCCTCGAAGTGTTTCTGACGGTGTTTCGGATTGGCTCGGTGGCTACCAGTAGTCGGGCAGGTGGTAGCGGTTGGTGTTGGTGGCGTGCCACTCGTGGTTGCCGGCGACCCAGGCGGCGAGCCCCTCGGCGTACCGCGCGACCAGCGGCGAGCCGGCGGACAGGGCGGCCGACTCCTCCTCGAAGGCCTCCATGACCCGGTTGTGGATGTCGACGGACTTCAGATAGGCCGCCTTCAGTCCGCGCCGGTCGTTGGCGGCCACCACCTGGGGCAGGTTCAGGTGGTCCGGGTCGCTCGCCAGCTCCTTCGTGAAGGAGTACAGGTCGTTGACGATGGTGGTGGCGTTGCAGGCCAGGGCCGTGATCCGCTGGATCTCCGGGCGGGCGTAGAGCTGCTCGGGCAGTTCGTAGCCGTCCACCGCGTCGACGATCGACAGACACGGCCGGAAGTTGTTGAACTGCCGCATCACCAGGTACTCCCAGACCCGCGGCACATACCCGGTCTCCATCCACGCGGCCTCGCCGAGGTAGCCGAGGTGCAGCCGGGCGATGTCGTGCACGAACCGGTCGGTCTGGCTCGGTGTGGCGAAGGCCGCGAAGTCGGTGAGGGCGAAGTGGTACGACCGCAGGGGTCCGGTGGCCCGGATGCCCTCGCGCCACTCCTCCTCCAGCTCCGGGATGCCGTGGTAGGGGTCCAGCGCCGACTGGGCGATGATCAGCGGGCCGCCGAGGCCCCGCCGGGATCCGCCGCGCCCCTCGTCCTCCTCGCAGTAGCAGGAGTCCACGATGTTCTCGGCGAGCAGCAGCTTGCCTGCCGCGCTGAGCCGGTCGAGGTCGAGGCCGCCCGGATGCTGGAGGACGACGGCCCGGCCGAACTGGAAGTCGGAGAAGTCCCCCTTCCAGGCCGCGGGGAACAGGTCCAGCTCGTGGGCCCAGGCCTCCAGGCGGCGGTCGAGTTCGGCGGCCTTCTCCGGGTCGGCGGGCACCGCCGGCCGGTAGTGCAGTCCGGGGACCGTCCCGGTGCGCTTGGCCGGTCGCAGTCGCTCCGCGATGTTCGGCGGTCCCGGCAGGGCGTAGGAGGTGGTGGTTGTGCTCATGGATGTGCTCCAGGCCGTCAGTCGGCGGTGCGGCCGAGCTGGACGTTCTCCAGGATCCCGGCCGCGTCGGGGACCAGGACGGCGAGCGAGTAGTAGGCGGTGACCAGGTAGTTGATGACGGCCTGCTCGTTGACGCCCATGAAGCGGACGTTCAGGCCGGGCTGGAACTCCTCGGGGATACCGGTCTGGTAGAGGCCGATGACTCCCTGGTCGGCCTCGCCGGTGCGCAGCGCGATGATGCTGGTGGTGTGGTCGTCGCTGATCGGGATCTTGCTGCACGGGTAGATCGGGACCCCGCGCCAGGCCGGGATCTCGTGCCCGTCGACGTTGGTGGACGGGGGCACCAGGCCGCGCCGGTTGCACTGCCGGAAGAAGGCCGCGATCGCCTTCGGGTGCGCCAGGATCACCTTGGTCTTGCGGCGCATGGAGATCAGCTCGTCCATGTCGTCCGGGGTCGGCGGACCGGTGAACGAGCTGATCCGCTGCCCGTAGTCGATGTTGTGCAGGAGCCCGAACTCCCGGTTGTTGACCAGCTCCCACTCCTGGCGCTCGCGGATCTCCTCGACCGTGAGACGCAACTGCTGCTGGGTCTGGTCCATCGGGTGGTTGTAGAGGTCGGCGACCCGCGAGTGCACCCGCAGCACGGTCTGGGTGAGCGACAACTCGTACTCGCGCGGCGCGAGTTCGTAGTCCACGAAGCCGCCCTGGAGGGTCGGCTCGCCGGTGTGGCCGGCCTGCACCGGCACCTCGGCCTCGCCCTTGCGGTTCATCGGCAGCCGCTGCCGGTCGACATAGGCCTGCAGATGGGCGCCGAGCGACGGCACCCGGTCCATGATCTCCTCGGCGACCGCCCAGGGCAGCGCCAGGACCACACCCGCCGTCTCGGCCCGCACCGAGGTGAGCCAGAGCGGATCGGTCTGGCCGACCGCCTCGTCGCCCATCTGGTCGCCGTCGGTGACGACCCCGACGACCTCCTCCTCGCCGTACTTGCCGGCCGCGTACCGGATGAACCGGCCGTGCACCACCAGATAGGTCTCGGTGACCGGCTGCCCGGCCTCGAACAGCACCTGCCCGGCGCGGACCTCGCGGGGCTGGAACCGGTCCGCGAGCTGGTTCAGCGCCTCCGGGTCGTCGTAACCGCGCAGGATCGGCAGCTCGGTGAGGGTCTGAGGGATGACCCGGATGTCGTCCCCGCCGTTGTGCTCGAAGCTCACCCGGCCCCGCCCGGTGCGCAGTTGGAGGCGCCGGTTGACCCGGTAGGTGCCGCCCTTGACGTCCACCCACGGCAGCGTCTTCAGCAGCCACCGGGAGGTGATGGCCTGCATCTGCGGTTCGGACTTGGTGGTCGTGGCGAGCTGGCGTGCCGCCCGGGTGCTCAGGCTGGTGAGCTGCCCGTCGGCGGTCGGATCCGGCTCGGGCTCGTCGACGGCGGAACCGATGACGCTGTCCGGTGTGGACACATTCCCTCCAGCAGAGAGGTGAACAACGGTGACCCGGAGGGTCGGTGGTGTGCGAGGTGGTGGTGCGCACGGACAAGCCAAACAGCCCTGGTGATCTACGGGTACGGCGCGAAAGGGGCGGTTGCATGCCTTAGTTGCGCAAACCTGGTGTTCGGGGTGGAAAGGGTGGTGTTTCCCGATCGTGCGCCGGTCGCCCGCTCTCGTACCCGGGCTGCCCGGGGGTTGGGCTCAGGAAAGGTCGTTCACCAGCACCGCGGCCCCGTCGAAGCGTCCGGCCTTCAGGTCCCGCAGCGCCCGCGGGGCCTCTGACAGCGGGTAGGCGTGGGTGGTCGCGTGCACGCCGTGCCGCTCGGCGAGGGCGAGGAACTCCCGCCCGTCGGCACGGGTGTTGGAGGTGACGCTGCGCAACTCCCGCTCGTAGAACAGCTCGCGCTCGTAGTTCAGCGACGGCACGTCGCTGAGGTGGATGCCCGCGACCGCCAGCACCCCGCCCCGGTCCAGGGCGCGCAGCGCGACCGGCACCAGGTCGCCGACCGGCGCGAACAGGATCGCGCTGTCCAGCGGCTCGGGCGGCGCCTCGTAGGCGTCCCGCGCCGAGGCCGCGCCCAGCTCCACGGCCAGCCGCCGCGCCTCGGCACCCCGGGTGAGCACATGCACCCGCGCGCCCTCGGCGAGCGCCACCTGCGCGCACAGATGGGCACTGCCCCCGAAGCCGTACAGACCGAGCCGCCCGCCCGGCGGGAGCGATGCCCGCAGCAGCGCCCGATAGCCGATGATCCCCGCGCACAGCAGCGGCGCGAGCGCGATGTCGTCGAGGGTGCCGGGCAGCCGGTAGGCGAAGGCGGCCGGCACGGTCGTGTACTCCGCGTAACCGCCGTCGGCGTCCCAGCCGGTGTACTCCGAGTGCGGGCACAGGTTCTCGGCGCCCCGCAGACAGTACGCGCACTCCCCGTCCGTGCGCCGCAGCCAGGCCACCCCGACCCGGTCGCCGACCGCGAAGTCCGTCACCTCGGCACCCATGCCCGCGACCGCGCCGACCACCTCGTGCCCCGGCGTCACCCCGGCCCGGTGCACCGGCAGATCTCCCTCGGTGACATGCAGATCGGTACGGCACACCCCGCAGGCCCGCACCCGCACCAGCAGCTCGTCCGCCCCGGGCACCGGCACCGCCCGTTCGACCAGCCGCAGCGGATCCGCCTCGACCGGCCCGGGCCGATCCACCGACCACGCCCGCATCACGTCCGCCATACCGCGCCCCGTCCGCCGAAGGCCGCCGACTCCCTTCCCCAGTGTCCGCCGGAGTCCGGCGTTCGGCGCGCGGGCGGACCTCCCGGTGGCTAGCGTGAGGAACCGGGAGAACCCGCACGATCGGAAGGGCCGCGGCGATGGCGGTACAACCTGAAGGAACCCCCTGTTGGGCCGATGCGATGTTCAGCGACCTGGAGGGGGCCAAGAGCTTCTACGGCGAGGTCCTCGGCTGGACCTTCGGCGAGTCGTCCTCGGAGTACGGCAACTACACCCAGGCCTACGCGAACGGCAAGGCCGTCGCCGCCGTCGTACCGCCCATGCCCGGTCAGGAGGGGCAGTCGCAGTGGTGCCTGTACTTCGCCTCGTCGGACGCGGCGGCCGCCGCCGCGCGGATCCGGGAGAACGGCGGCGAGGTGCTGATGGAGCCGATGCAGGTCGGCGACTTCGGCACGATGTGCCTGGCCCGTGAGCCCAGCGGCGCGGTGTTCGGGATCTGGCAGGGCGGCGTCCACGAGGGCTTCGAGGCCACGGCCGTGCCCGGTGCCTACTGCTGGGCGGAGGTCTTCACCCGCGAGCCGGAGAAGGCCGACCCCTTCTTCGCGGCCGTCTTCCCCTACACGGTCCGGCAGATCGAGGACGACAACGTCGACTTCCGCACGTTCAGCCTCGGTGAGCAGCTGGTCCTCGGCCGGATGCGGATGACCGACGACTTCCCGCCCGAGGTGCCCTCGTACGTCAACGTGTACTTCACCGTCGCCGACTGCGACGAGGCCGTCGCCAAGGCGACGAAGCTCGGCGCGGTGCTCCGCTTCGGGCCGATGACCAGCCCCTTCGGCCGGTTCGCGGCGCTCAGCGACCCGCAGGGCGCCAACTTCTCGGTGATCGACGTCACGACCACCGAGGGTGAGATGCCGCCGACCACGGACGTCTGACCTGGGCGGATCCCGGGCCACGGCCGGGCACCCCGCCCGGCCGTGGCATGATCGGGGCCATGCGTGAACGAGTGGTGGCCGCGTGCGACGGGGCTTCTAAGGGAAACCCGGGACCGGCGGGCTGGGCCTGGGTGGTGTCCGACGACGCGGCGACTCCCGCCCGCTGGGAGGCCGGGCCGCTCGGCAAGGCCACCAACAACGTGGCCGAACTGACCGCCCTGGAGCAGCTGTTGGCGGCCACCGACCCGGACGTGCCGCTCGAGGTGCGGATGGACTCGCAGTACGCGATGAAGGCCGTCACCACCTGGCTGCCCGGCTGGAAGCGCAACGGCTGGAAGACCTCCGCGGGCAAGCCGGTCGCCAACCAGGACCTGGTCGTCCGCATCGACGAACTCCTCGACGGCCGCACGGTCGACTTCCGGTACGTCCCCGCCCACCAGGTCGACGGCGACCCGCTGAACGACTTCGCCGACCGCGCGGCCAGCCAGGCGGCCACGGTGCAGGAGGCCGCGGGCAGCGCCCTCGGCTCCGCGGCACCGCCGCCGTCACAGGCGCCGGCCGCCTCCGCCGCGGCCCCGCGCCGCAAGGCTGCCCCCCGCAAGAGCGCGGCGGGCGGCTCCTCGCCCCGCACCATCAAGGCGAAGTTCCCCGGCCGTTGCCTGTGCGGCCGTTCCTACGCGGCCGGCGAGCCGATCGCCAAGAACACGCAGGGCTGGGGCCACCCGGAGTGCCGTACGGCGGCCGAGGCCTGACGCGGCGGCCCGATACAGCGGCCCGGTACAGCGGCCTGATACAGCGGCCTGATCAGGCCTCCAGGGTGTCGAACGTGTAGAACTTCGTGTGGTCGAGCAGGTCAGCAGGCCGCACGTCGTTCCACGGCTTCATCGTCTCGTCCAGGTCCACCACGTCCGGCGTGCCGCCGCCCGGCACGTAGGCCGCCTCCGGGTGCCGACGCTGCCAGCGGGCCCACAGCTTGTCGACGAAGGCGTGGTGCAGCCAGAACACGGGGTCGTTGGGGGAGACCCCGGTGGCCATCTGCCCGCCGACCCAGACGTGGACCCTGTTGTGCAGGTTGACCCCGCGCCAGCCCTCCAGATGGTTCCGGAAGCCGTCCGAGGCGCTGTTCCAGGGCGCCATGTCGTACGTGGCGAGGGACAGGACCGAGTCGACCTCGGCCCGGGTCGGCAGCTCGCGCACGCCCGTCCCGAGCGACCTGCGCAGATAAGTACGGCCGTCGACGCGGACGTTGACCGGCCAGTTCCCGTCGCCGGCGGCGAACGGCCCGTCCGTCACCCGCCCGTCCGAACTGCGCCCGGTACCGCCGAGGAAGTCCGGCGCCCACAGCGAGGCGCGGACGGTCCGGTCGGCGCTCCAGTCCCAGTAGGGGAGCGCGACGGAGGAGTCCACGGACTGCAGGGCCTGCTCGAAGTCGAGAAGGAATCTGCGGTGCCAGGGCAGGAACGACGGCGAACGGTGGCCGGTGCGCTCGGAGTCGTCGGTGTCGGACATGATGAAGGCGTTGTGCGTGCGCACGAAGTCGTCGTAACGCCCGCTGCGCTTCAGCTCGATGACGGCGGCGACGAACCGCCGCTTCTCGTCGGCGGTCAGTCCGGCCTGGTTCTTGCGTACGGTCATGTGCGGGGTGCTCCTTGTGCGGGCGGTCAGTTGGCGGGGAACGGCAGCAGCGCGGCGCCCTGCAGCTCGTCGACCGCGGCCCGGGCGGCGGCGCGCGGGGTGGCGACCGGGTCGTAGTGGCTGACCACACTGATCCAGCTGCCGTCGGCGTTCCGCATCACGTGGAGTTCGACCCCGTCCACGAACACCGCGTATCCGGCGCCGTGTCCGTGGTGGTGACCGCCGGTCATTCCTTTCATTCCGCCCATGTCCCCCATGCCGTCCATGTCGGCCGGTCGGCCCTGTATTCGGCGGCCCTTGTAGACCTCGTCGAAGGGTTCGAGTGATCCCTCGTGCGAGTGGCCGGCGGCCGAGGCGCCGGGCGCGAGGAGAGGCTGGGTGCCGGCCGCGGCGGCGAGGGCGGCTGCCGCGGTGAGCGCGCGACGGCGGGTGAGTTCGGGCATACGGGTGCTCCTGTGACGGGTGCGGGTGCTGACCCTGTATGCCTATCCGGCGGTCTCGGAGCGGGAGAAATCGCCCGGATCGGGTTGGCTACGATCAGGACAATTAGCTACATGTCATACAAGATTGAACGAAGATGATCTTGCCGTGGCGATGGTCCCGCCGCACCCGGAACGGGGAATTCCTTGCTCGGGCGCGCGGCTTTCCGGTGATCTTTCGCGGTGGTCCGCCGTCCGGGTGGTGTGGCTCACGGCGTCAATCTGGCGCGATTCGAAAACCCGGCCGGGTGTCCTCGCGCTGCTACCCTCCGGTGCCAATTGACCACGTTCGGTGACACTTAGGGGTGTGTGCGTGAAGGTCGTCTGCGTCGGAGGCGGGCCCGCGGGCCTGTATCTCGCGATCCTGCTCAAGCGGCAGAACCCGTCCCACGACATCGCCGTACACGAACGCAACCCCGAGGGCTCCACCTACGGCTGGGGCGTCACCTACTGGCGCGCCCTGCTCGACCGGCTCCACACCTGTGACCCCGAGTCGGCCCGGGCCATCGAGGCGAGCTCGGTGCGCTGGACCCAGGGGGTCGCCCACATCCGTGACCAGGCGACCCGGCAGCCCGGCGACGCGGGCCACGGCATCGGTCGCCACCGCCTCCTGGAGATCCTCGCCGAACGCGCTCGCGGCCTCGGCGTCCGGCTGGAGTTCGAGGACGAGATCACCCCCGGGAACCTCCCCGAGGCCGACCTGGTCGTCGCCGCCGACGGTATCCACAGCGCCCTGCGCGCCCAGCACGCCGGCCACTTCGGCACCGAGGCCACCGAGGGCCGCAACCACTACGTGTGGCTCGGTACCACCCGGGCCTTCGACTCCTTCACCTTCGCCTTCGTCGAGACCGGGCACGGCTGGGTCTGGTGCTACGGCTACCCGTACGACGACGGGCACAGCACCTGCGTCATCGAGTGCGCCCCGGACACCCTCACCGGCCTCGGTCTCGACGCGATGGGCGAGGCCGACCAACTGGGTCTGCTGGAGAAGCTGTTCGTCGGCATCCTCGACGGCCACCCGCTGGTCGGGGGCTCCTCGGCGGCCTGGCCGACCTTCCGCACACTCACCAACCGCACCTGGCACCACGGCAACCTCGTCCTGCTCGGGGACGCCGCCCACACCACCCACTACTCCATCGGCGCCGGCACCACCCTCGCCCTGGAGGACGCGATGTGCCTCGCCGACGCGCTGCGCGAGCATGCCGTCCTGCCCGAGGCCCTCGCCGCCTACGAACGGCGGCGCAGGGCCGAACTGGTCTCCGCCCAGAGCGCCGCCCGCCTCAGCGCCCAGTGGTACGAGAACCTGCCCCGCTACATCGGCCTGCCCCCGCACCGCATGTTCGCCCTGCTCGGGCAGCGGCACTCGCCCCTGCTGCCGTACGTCCCGCCGCAGCTCTACTACGGCCTCGACAAGGCCGCCGGGCGGCTGGAGGCGCTGCGCAGGCTCAAGCGGTGGCTCGGACCACGGGCGGCGCGCGCCCTGCACGTGCGGTCATAGGCGCCGTACGGCCGCGGATCGGTTTGGGTGAAAGACTATTCACTCGATAGGGTGAATGGGTATTCACCTCGTTATCCGCGTCGCCCGCAGGAGTGTCGATGGACCAGCCCGCCCCGATAGCCGGCCGCCCGGGATCGCCCGCCGCCCCGCCCCCGCTGCGGGAGCGGCTGACCATTCCGGTGCTGGCCTTCGGCGGGATCCTCATGGCCGTCATGCAGACGGTCGTCGTCCCCCTCCTGCCGGACCTGCCCCGGCTCACCCACTCCTCGGCCGGTGCCGTCTCCTGGACGGTCACCGCGACCCTGCTCGCCGGGGCCGTCCTCACCCCGGTGCTCGGCCGGGCCGGCGACATGTACGGCAAGCGCCGGGTGCTCACCGGTGCCCTCGCGCTGATGACCGTGGGCTCCGTGATGTGCGCCCTGTCGTCGGACATCACCGTGCTCATCGTCGCCCGCGCGTTGCAGGGCGCCGCCGCGTCCGTCGTACCGCTCTCGATCAGCATCCTGCGCGATGAACTCCCGCCCGAGCGCCGGGGATCGGCGGTGGCGCTGATGAGCTCCACCGTCGGCATCGGCGCCGCACTGGGCCTGCCGCTGGCCGCGCTGGTCGTGCAGTACTACGACTGGCACACCATGTTCTGGCTGACCAGCTTCCTCGGGGCGCTGGGCGTCGCGGCCGTCTGGTGGGCGGTCCGGGAGTCGCCGGTGCGCGAGAGCGGCCGGTTCGACGTCCTCGGGGCGCTCGGGCTGGCCGTCGGGCTGACCTGCCTGCTGCTCGGCGTCTCGCAGGGCGGCGAGTGGGGCTGGGGCAGCCCGCGCGTCCTCGGACTCTTCGGCGCCGCCGTCCTCGTGCTGGCCCTGTGGTGGTGGCAGCAGCTGCGGACCGAGCAGCCCCTGGTCGACCTGCACCTCGTGACCCGGCCGCGGGTCGGCCTCTCGCACGTCGCCGCCCTGCTCACCGGGTTCGCCTTCTACGCCAACTCCCTCGTCACCGCCCAGCTGGTGCAGGCGCCCAAGGCCACCGGATACGGCCTCGGCCTGTCGATCGTGGCCACCGGCCTGTGCCTGCTCCCGGGCGGCGTGACCATGCTGCTGTTCTCGCCGCTCTCCGCGCGGATCTCCGCCTCCCGCGGCCCGCGCATCACCCTGGCCCTCGGCGCCGCGGTCATCGCCTGCGGATACGTGGTCCGCATCGCCGACAGCCGCGACCTGTGGATGATCATCCTGGGCGCCACCGTCGTCGCCACCGGCACCACCCTCGCCTACTCCGCGCTGCCCACACTGATCCTGCGGGCCGTCCCGGCGAACCAGACCGCCTCCGCCAACGGCGTCAACGTCCTCATGCGCACCATCGGCCAGGCCACCTCCAGCGCCGCCGTGGCCGTCGTCCTCACCCACCACACCAGCCTCGTCGGCGGCGCTCCGACCGCCACGCTCCACGGCTACCTGCTGGCCTTCGCGATGGCCGGCGTCGTCGCCCTCGCGGCCGGTGCCGCCGCCCTCTCCATCCCCGGCGACAAGAGCCCCGACGACACCCCCCGCGCCCGGGGCCGGGCCGAGAGCGCCAGGGACGACGCACTGGAGGGAGCATGAGTGCCGTGAGCACCCGATCCGGCACCCCCGCCGCGCCCGCCCCCGCCCGCCGGGACGCCGAGGCCACCAAGGCGGCCATCCTCAAGGCCGCCCGCTACCTCCTCGCCCGGCACGCGCACGCCGACATCACCCTCAAGGACGTCGCCGAACGCGCCGGGGTCAGCGCACCGCTGATCCTCAAGTACTTCGGCAACAAGGACAGCCTGTTCGCCCGGGTCATGTCCTTCGACACCGACGCGGCCGCCCTGCTGGACGCACCCCTCGAGGACCTCGGCCGCCACATGGTCCGGCACGTCCTGGAGAGCCAGCGCGACCGCGGCGCCGACCCGCTGCTGCGCATCGCCTTCGCGCCGCTGCACGGCGACCACGGCGAGGTGCTGCGCGCCAACTTCCGCGCCCACGTCGTCGACGCCCTCGCCGCCCGGCTCACCGGACCCGACCCGGACCTGCGCGCCGAACTCGCCGTCGCCCAGCTCATCGGCCTGGGCGTGATGTACGGCATCGCGCGCGGCCCGCGGCTGCGCGACTCCGCGGCCACCGACGTCGGCGACATCGCCGACCGCTACGGCCCGGCCGTCCAGGCCCAGCTGACGCCCTGAGCGGGTCCTCGGCAGACGGCAGATCGCGGCACTTCCGGCGGAGCGCCTAGTCCGGCTCCGGCGTCGGTCCCGTCAGCAGCGCCTCGGCCGACCTGCGGAAGGCAGCGGTCAGCCGGTGGCCGTCCCCGGCGCGGGTCGCCAGCACCACGTGGCTCGGCTCGACGCCGTGCAGCGGGACCGTGGTCAGGTCGGGGCGGATGGTCGCGCCGGGCACCAGGGGCACGATCGCCACGGCCTGCCCGGCGGCGACATGCTCGAACTTGTCCTCCACCGCGCCGATCAGCGGACCGTCGGGCGCCGGGCTGCCGTCCGGCCGGGGATCGACGCGCCAGAACGCGTTCCAGAGCGGGTCCTTCCCCCGGGGCAGCGGCTCGTCGGCGATGTCGTCGAGCGTGACCGACTCCTTCCCGGCCAGTCGGTGGTCCAGCGGCACCACCAGCACACGCGGCTCGTCGTAGAGGACCGTCACCCGCAGGCCGTCGGTGCGCAGCGGCAGCCGGGTCACCGCCGCGTCCACGCGCCCCGTCAGCAAGGACTCGCGCGTCTCGTCCCAGTCGAGGTGCAGGGTCCGCACGTCGGCGTCCGGGAACCGGCGGCGCAGATCCCGCACGGCCGGGGTGACGAAGATCCCGTTGATGTACCCGACGGTGATCCGGCTCGGCTCGGCGGCGGCCCGGGTGACGGCGGCCGCCTCGCCGGCCGCCCGCAGCAACGCCTTGGCCCGGGGCAGGAACACCTCGCCGGCCTCGGTGAGCCGGGCGCCCTGGGGGGTGCGGTCGAAGAGCCGCGCCCCCAGCACCTGCTCCAGCCGCTGGATCTGCCGGCTCAGCGCCGGCTGGGTGATGTGCAGGGCGCCGGCGGCCCGCCCGAAATGCCGCTGCTCGGCGACCACGGTGAAGTACCGCACGAGCCGGAGATCGAGGTCAGGGGCGGAAGCCGGATCAGCCATGCCGCCAGGATACGGCCGACGACCTGCGCCGATGCCTGAAATGCATTGCGTATCTCGAAACAGGCTTTGGACGCCTGCCGCCCGCCGGCCGAACGATGGAGGCACCATCCCCTCCCTCGAAGGAGCACCCACCATGCGGGTATTCGTCACCGGCGGCAGCGGCTTCATCGGCTCCGCCGTCATCCCCGAACTCCTCGGCGCGGGCCACCAGGTCCTCGCCCTCGCCCGTTCGGACGGGTCGGCCGAGACCCTGCGGGCCGCGGGCGCCGAAGTGCACCGCGGCAGCCTCGACGACCCGGAGGACCTGGCCGGCGCGGCGGCCGGTACCGACGGCGTGATCCACTTGGCCTTCAACCACGACATTTTCCCGGACCTCACCCGCGCGGCGGAGAGCGACCTGCGCGTGATCGAGGCGATCGGAGCGGCCCTGGCGGGCTCGGACCGGCCCTTCGTGGTCACCTCGGGAACCATGATGCTCGCCTCGGTCGACGGGGTGGCGACAGAGGAGGACACCCCGGTACCGGGCACCTACCGCGCCGACCCCGACCTCGCCGCGCTCGCCCTGGCCGAGCGCGGCGTACGCAGCGCGGTGGTCCGCCTGGCCCCCTCGGTGCACGGCCACGGTGACAAGGGCTTCCTGCCCCGGCTGATCGACGTCGCGCGCGAGAAGGGCGTCGCCGCGTACGTCGGCGACGGCACCAACCGCTGGCCGGCCGTCCACCGCCTGGACGCCGCCCGCCTGTTCCGCCTGGCCCTGGAGTCGGCCCCGGCGGGCACCGGCCTGCACGGCGCGGCCGACGAGGGCATCCCCCTCAAGGACATCGCGGCGGCGATAGGCAGCGGCCTCGACGTCCCGCTGAAGAGCATCCCGGCCGAGGAGGCGCAGGCCCACTTCGGCTGGCTGGGCAGGGCGGCGGCCATCGACAACGCGACATCGAGCGAGCGAACCCGGAACCTCCTGGGCTGGAAGCCGGAACAGCCGGGCCTGATCGCCGACTTGGAAGAGGGCCATTACTTCTGAACGCCGGTTACGTGACGCGCCCCTTCATTGGCGCGGGGCTGTGCAGATCTGCGGCTCCGCCGCGTGGCCGCGACCAGCCCCCACCGGCCCGCAGCCGTCAACGGCGCACCAGCACCCCGTCCAGGAACCCATTGCCGAAAACCCGGTGTGGGTCAAGGCGATCCAGTACCTCGACCGCCGCATCCCACACAGCACCCCCGAACGACTCCGGAATCCTCGTACCGAGCACCACCTCGTCACTCCACACACCCGACTCCGTATAACCCCACCCCTTGGACCACTCGACCCGAGTCCCCTCGAACCTCTCGAAGAGAAACCCCTCCAACTCCCGCAAGAACGCCTCCGCGTAAGGCGTCCCCGGCAGCGTCAGCACATCCAGCCACACGGCGGTGTCGGCCCCCTCCCGAGGCCGCACCGCCGACAGCAACGGCACCTGCGCCCCGGCCACCCCGGCATCGGACGCCTCGTCCAGCCCCGTCACCCGGATCTCCACCGACCCGTTGACCGGAAACCGCCCCGACGCGGCGTACGCGGTGAGCCGTTCCCGGTAGAACGAGGTGAACTCGTGCACCACCGCCTGCACGTCGGCCCGCCGTGTCAGCACCGCGTACCCGTTCGCGCCGACCCGCAGGGTGGTCGGCTTGATGTACAGCAGCGTGTTCTTCGACGCTCCCCAGATGTCCGAGGACAGCGTCGCCACCAACCCGAGCGCCGCCACGTCCAGCTGCGCGTTCCCGAGGACCGGCGCCAGGTACCAGGCGGCGTCGGACACCATCCGCCCCACCAGGTCGGCGACGACGGTCGGCACGTTGTCGGAGAAGGGGTAGTTGTACGGCGAGGTGACGTGCCGCGAGGTGAGCGGCCTGGTCGGTGCGACGCTCCACTCCTTCAGCCACGGGTACTCGGTGAAGGCGAACCAGATCGCCTCGACCCGCCCCGAGCGCCGCAGGAAGCCGTCCAGGGTCCGGCCGCCCGAACCGGGCGCGGCGAACAGTTCGGCGGCCGGGATGTCGGTCCGGCTGACGCACCGCAGACTGCTGTTCGCCCCCACCCGCAGCACGACCTCGGTGACCAGCGCACGGCCCAGATGCGTCAGCAGCGCCGCGCAGTCCGCCTCGTCGCGCCGGAACGTCCGCAGGACATACGCTCCGGCGCTCCCGTCCCACACCACCGCCGTCAGCGACAGCACCAGATTGCTCAGCGAGCCGTAGGTGCGGCCGGGCAGCGGCTCCTCGCCGTCGGCCGGCACGGCGGTACCGTGCGCGTCGATCGCCAGCGCGCCGCCGAGCGTCAGATCGCCCGGCGCGGGCGCTGCGGTGAGCCCGAGGCCGTGGCCTTCCAGGAAGGTGAGCAGCGCCTCCGAAGTGACCCCGGTCCCGGCCCGGACCGCCGCATCGGAGTCCAGGGAGAGCCCGGTGAGACGGCTCGCGGTGTCGACGAGCAGAACCTGGTCGTCGGCTCCGGTCCCTTCCGTGATCGTCAAGGGCGACCAGCCGTGCGAGGAGCCACGCGCGCGTACCCGCCACCCGTTGCGCCAGGCCCAGTCGACGACCGCGAGCACCTGACCGGCGTCGGCCGGGGCACAGGCCCACAGCCCGTCGGCGGTGATCTCGCCGACCCAGTTGCGGTACGCGGAACGGTAGAGCTCGACCTCCGTCGGGAAGCCGGGCAGCTCGGCGGCGGCCACGGCCGGATCGGCGGCGAGCAGTACCGGAACGGCGGCGAGCGCGGCGGCGGACCGCAGAAAGCCCCGACGGCTCCAGCCGTCCGCGGAAGGCACGTTGTTCGGTGAATGGTCAACCATGTCGTCACGCTAGGCGCTGGTTGACACACCTCCGGTTTCCGTCCACCACAATCACTCGTGTGAGTGAAGGATTCACAGGTGGGCTCGGACGGACCGGCCCCTGACACCGTTGTCGGTGGCGAATGACAGACTGACGCCATGGACGAACGTGTAATCGGCAGGTCGGGACAGCGGGCATCGGTCGTCGGCCTCGGCACATGGCAGCTCGGCGCCGACTGGGGCGAGGTGGACGACAAGGAGGCGCTCGCCGTCCTGGAGACGGCGGCGGAGTCGGGGGTGACCTTCTTCGACACCGCCGACGTGTACGGCGACGGGCGCAGCGAGCAGACCATCGCCGCCTTCCTGCGCGGCAGGCCGGACCTGCACGTACTGGTGGCCACCAAGATGGGCCGCCGGGTCGACCAGATCCCGGAGAACTACGTCCTGGACAACTTCCGCGCGTGGAACGACCGGTCGCGCCGCAACCTCGGCGTGGACCGCCTGGACCTGGTGCAGCTGCACTGCCCGCCGACCTCGGTCTACTCCTCCGACGCGGTGTACGACGCCCTCGACACCCTGGTCGAGGAGGAGCGCGTCGCCGCCTACGGCGTCAGCGTCGAGACCAGCGCGGAGGCCCTCACCGCGATCGCCCGCCCGGGCGTGGCCAGCGTGCAGATCATCCTCAACCCGTTCCGCATGAAGCCGCTGTACGAGGTGCTCCCGGCCGCCCGGAAGGCCGGTGTCGGCATCATCGCGCGCGTGCCGCTCGCCTCCGGGCTGCTGTCCGGCAAGTACACCAAGGACACGGTCTTCGCGGCCGACGACCACCGCACCTACAACCGGCACGGCGAGGCCTTCGACCAGGGCGAGACCTTCTCCGGCGTGGACTACGCGACGGGCGTCGAGGCCGCCGCCGAGTTCGCCGCCCTCGCTCCCGAGGGATACACACCGGCCCAGCTCGCCCTGCGCTGGATCATCGACCAGCCTGGCGTGACCACAGTGATCCCGGGCGCCCGCAACCCGGAGCAGGCGCGTGCCAACGCGGCCGCCGCGAAGCTCCCGGAGCTGTCCGGGGAGACGGTCGCCGCGATCCGCGAGCTGTACGACCGCCGGATCAAGGACCAGGTGGAAACCCGCTGGTAGCAGTGGTGTGGGCCGGGAGCGGAGCGGTGCCGCTCCCGGCCGCCCGTACCGTTTGGCGGACCGGCCCGGCGGTTACCCGTATTCCATGACCGACCAGGAGCGGCGGACCGGGCGCGACGAGACGGAGGAGGAGCGCGCCGACCGGATGTGGGGCGAGCTCATCCAGGAGGTACGCGTCGCCCAGACCGGTGTGCAGATCCTGTTCGGCTTCCTGCTCACCGTGGTCTTCCAGCAGAAGTACGCCCAGCTGTCCGACGTGGACAAGACGATCTACATCGTGACCGTGATCCTGGGCGCGTCCGCCACGGGTGCCCTCATCGGCCCGGTGTCGCTGCACCGGCTGGTCGCCGGCCGCAAGGTGAAGCCGCAGGCGGTGCGGATGGCGTCCCGGCTCACCTTGATCGGCCTCTTCCTGCTGCTGGCCACCATGACCGCCTCCCTGGTGCTGATCCTCCGGGTGGCCACCGGCGGCAGCCATGTGACCTGGGCGGTGGCGGCCGTCGTCGTCTGGTACCTGGTGTGCTGGTACGGCATGCCGCTGTGGTCCCGGCACCGTCACACGACCCGCTGAGCCGAGCACGGCTGCTCAGCCGGTGGCGAGGATCTCCGCGAGTACGTCGTCCACCGGGATCTCTTCGCGGCCGGGCGGCACGGCCAGGTAGGTGTCGCTCAGGAAGGAGGCCAGCGCGGGCGCCCACGCGAACACCACCGCGTGGTGGCGGCTGCCGCCGGGCAGGGGGTCGCCGAGGAAGTCCATGCGCACTTCCCTCCAGCGCCCCTGCCGTACGGGACGCAGCCGCACATCCCCGACTCCGACCGGCTCTCTCAGCCCGTCGTTCAGCATCTCTCGGTCCAGCCGCCACCGGGCGAGCACCCGGCCGTCCAGGGTGAACACCGCGGTGACGGCGAACGGGTCACCTGCGTCGTACGACAGATGGACGAGGACGGGACAGCGGCCCGTCCCGTCCGCCCGGAGCTGTACGACCAAGGTCCTGTGCACGATGGGGTTCACGCGAGTGGCCTCCGAGAACGATCGGCTTGGTGCCCTCTAGTACCCCTCTCGCGGGAAAAACGCTCAATCCCGAGCGGAATTGCCCTTCGAGTCCTGCGGGTTCCACCCGTTTTACGAGTCCTGCGTGCCCGTCGTGCCGCGCAGTGCGGCCAGGCAGGAGCCGATGGCCTGCTGGAGGTCCTCCAGGCGCTGGACCATGTCGTCCTCGTAGAAGTCCTGGGCGTCGTCGAAGGTCAGCTCCTCGAACGCCTTGGTCGCCTTCTGGAGGCTGTTGTAGAACTTGGTGCGCTTCTCCTGGACGCGCAGTTCGGGGTCGGCCTCCACGGCCTCCACGACCAGGTTCTTCATGGTGTCGTAGGCCTCGGTAGCCCACTCGCCGGTGTCCTCGTCCTCGTCCAGCTCGTCGAGGAGCGACAGATGGCGCTCGGCCTCCTGGCGCAGCTCCGACGGCGCGTCCACGGTCTGCCCGGCCGGGGTCTTGATCTGGCCGGACTCGGCGATCTGCCGGACGTAGCCGATCCGGTCGGCCGAGCGGCTCTCGGTGGCCACGGCCTTCTTCAGGTCGGCGGTGCGGACCACGTCCCGGGCCAGCACGGTCTGCAGGTCCGGGTCCTCCTTGATGCGGTCGAGGAGGGCCGAGCGGGCGGCGCGGGCGGTGGACGGGTCGGCGAGGATCGCGGCGCGCAGCGCGGTGGGGTTCTCGGCGACCTCGAGGGCCTTGGTGGGCCGGATGCCCTCGGCCTCGGCGGCCTCCGCGATGGCGGTGCCACGCTCGGAGCCGGCGCTGCTGCGGGAGACGTAGTAGGTCAACCAGACGTCCGAGTCCGGGAGTTCCACCTCCTGCCCCGGTGCGAGGGCCTCGAAGTGCGGGACCAGACCGTCGTCCGCGGCCTTGTCCCAGGCCTTGTAGTAGCGCATGACGCGCTCCGCGGAGCAGCCTGCCAGTTCGGCGAACTCCTTCGCCGACACCTTCGGCGTCTCCTCCGCGCCCTGCCCTCCCGGCCGCACGCTGCGGGCCACCATCAGCCCGAACGTCCAGCCTCCGGTCCGTACATACGCGCCGAACTCGCGGGCGTCCCGCGCCACCAGATCGGAGAGGGGAGCCGGGGACGCGCTGGACGTCTCGGTCGGGTCGATCGCTAGGGTCACGGAGGACACTCCTGAAGGCTGCCGAACTGCATACGTACCGACGGGCAGCCTATATCGACCTATTGGCCGGGGTTTGCCGGACCGTCGAAGACCGGCCGAGGGCGTCGCGCCGCACCCGGCGAATCAGCTCGCGGAGGTGCGGAACGTCTCCAGGAAGGTCTTCAGGGCGAGCTTGTCCGCGGCGTCGTCCCAGGCGGCGGCGGGTGTCGTGATGCGCAGCGAGAAGCTGCGGCCGCCGCCGAGCAGGAAGCCGCGGCCGAAGGTGTGCACCCGGTCGGCACCCGTGCCGGACAGCCACTCCATGTCCGCGGCCTTGTGGCCCTGGTAGGTGATCGCCTTGATCTCGCCGACCCGTTGGTAGCCGTCCAGCTTCTCCAGCCCCGGCTCCACGTCGTCCCGCCAGATCGCGACCGGGTCCGGCCCCGCCTGGGTGCTGTAGGTGACCGCCAGGGTGCGCAGGTCGTCGCCGCCCGGGCCGAAGGTGACGCGGTAGGCGACGTCGTCCCGGGCGGTGTCGAGGCGCTTCCAGCCCTTCGGGAGGGCCACGGAGAACCCCTCGGGGGCGGTGTAGCGGTGGAAGCCGGCCGGCAGGGCACCCGGCGAGGCCGTGGCCGAGGGAGAGGCGGAGGCGGAGGCCGACGGGGTGGGGGAGGAGGACGCCGTCTGTGAGGGGGAGGAGGACGCCGTCTGTGAGGGGGAGGGGCTGGGGGCGTTGCCGTCCGTGCGGTTGGCCGGGTCGCCGGCCGTGGCGGAGGCGGTCGGGGCCGAGCCCGCCGAGAAGGCGCCCGGCAGGCCCTGGGTCGCGGCCAGCACCGCGACCGAGACGGTCACCACGGCCAGCGCGGTTCCGCCGATCATGGTGGATCTGCTCCACCCGGAGGCCCGGGCGGCCACATAGGCGCCGCGCAGCCGGGAGACGGGTGCGGGCTGTTCGACCGTGTCGGGGTCCTCGTCCAGGACACGTGTCAGTGCCTGACGCACCACCGCCCGGCTCAGCCGCTCACGGGAGTTCTTCCGCAACAGCCCCTGCACCACCTGGGTCAGCGGGCCGGCCCGCAGCGGGGTGCGCAACGGCAGCCGGTCCACGCCCTTGAGGGTGGCCTCGGCCTTGCCCCGGTCCCGGAACGGCGGCCGCCCCTCGACCATCGTGTAGAGGATCGCGCCGAGCGCCCACAGGTCGGCGGCGGGGCCGATGCGCTCGTCGCGGGCCTGCTCCGGCGAGGCGTACGACGGCGCGGTGACCCGGGGCGACAACGTCGCGCCGGCCAGGCCGAACCCGGTGATGACCACCGGGCCCCGGTCGCGGACGAAGATCTGGCCGGGGCTGAGCTCGCCGTGCGTGTAGCCGTCGGCGTGCGCGGCCTCCAGCACGTCGAGCACTTCCAGCCCGATGCGCGCGGCCCGCACGTAGTTGAACGTGGACTGCTGGGCGAGCAGTTCACTGAGCGGCGTGCCGTCGATCACCTCCGTCACCGTCCACAGCACGCCCGCCTCCTCGAAGGCGTCGATCACCATGGCGACCCGGCCGGGCCGCAGCGCGCTCATCACCTCGGAGGAACGCAGAATACGGGCGGTGGCCCGGCGCACGGTGTCCTCGGTGGGCGCCTCGGGAAACGCGATCTCGGTCACCAGACGCGGTCGCTCGGCCTGCACGTCCTCCGCGTACCAGCTGACGCGGTTCGGCTCGCGGTCGGCGACTTCGAGGAGCCGGTACCTTCCGGCGACCAACTCTTGTGCGGAGACATGCGCCTTGACCATCGTCATCCCTCGCTGAAACCCCTGCCTCGTCATTAACCAGAGGTACGCGGGACGTGCCTGGGTTTGTTCAAAGAATCTGCAACTCGGGGACCGTTCTTGCCTTTTATTCAACTGGCGGCACCGGCCGGGTACTTGGGGAAAACAGTGAATGACCGGGCTTCGACCTGCGGGTAACCGACGGTAAAAGCCCGGCTGCGATCCGCTGGTCAGCCCAGTCCGAAGCGCTCCGTCCACTCCGAGATCTCCCGGTGTGTCACATTGCCCCCGCACACCACGAGGCCGATCCGCGCCCCGGCACCGACCCGCTCGAGCACCTGCCGGGCCGCGGGCAGCAGACAGCCGGCGGCCGGCTCGGTCCACACCTTGGCGTGTTCGGCGAACTCCAGACTGCCCCGCACCGCCTCCCGGTCCGGCACCACCAGCACCTCCGCCACCAGCGCCGCCGCATGGTCGTACGTCAGCCGGGACACGGACGGCGCGCTGAGCGTCGTCACGATCGACGACACCGCGACCGGCAGCGGACCGCCCGCCGCGAGCGCCTCGGACATGGCCTGCGCGCCCGCCGTCTCCACGCCCCACACCCGCACCCCGGGGCGGCGGGCCCGCAGGGCCGCCGCGACGCCCGCGATCAGGCCCCCGCCGCCGATGCTGACGATCACGTCGGTGAGGTCGTCCGCGTCCTCGGCGAGTTCCAGGCCCACCGTGCCCTGTCCGGCGATCACCACCGGGTCGTCGAAGGGATGGACCAGGGTGAGCCCCTCGTCCCGCAGCCGCGGCACCAGTTCGAACGCCGAGTCCATGCCGTCGGTGAGCCGCACCGACGCACCGGCCGCCTCGACGAGCGCGATCGACCGAGCGGGCGCCGTCCGCGGCATCACCACCGTCGCCTTCACATCGAGGGCCGCGGCCATCACCGCGAGGGCGATGCCGTGGTTGCCGCCGCTGACCGCCACCACGCCGGCCGCCCGCTCGGCCTCGGTCAGCGAGAGCAGCTTCGCCGTGGCACCGCGCGCCTTGAAGGAGCCGGTGCGCTGGAGGAGTTCGAGCTTGACGGTGACCGGCGCGCCGAGCAGCTCCGACAGGCCGGGGCTGGGCACGGTGGGGGTGCGTACGACGTGTCCGGCGACCAGCCGGGCCGCGGCTTCGATGTCCGAGATGCCGATGATGCCGTTCAAGGCGGTTCACCCTTCCGGCGCGGGAGCGACGGTCCGCGCCGTTCGCACCCTGACCCGGCCGGACCGCCCTGGTCAACCCGGACCGGCCGCGGCGGCCGGTCCGCTCGGACCAGGGCGCCGGTGTCAGTGCTGTTGCGCCTTCTGCGGGGTCGCCTCGCTCGGCCGGACCACGACATAGCCCTCACCCTGGAGCATCAGCTGGACCGCCTCGCCCGAACCGCCGCGCAGCATCGACCCGATGGACTGCGAGCGGTGCAGCGAGGTCTGCAGGTGCGCGGTCCAGCCCACCACGGCGTCCGTGTCGACGTACACCGGGGCCTGCGGCGAGACCGGGATCACGAGCGGATTCCCGTCGCAGATCAGACCGAGCTTGCCGTAGCCGGAGAACACGCTGTTGAACAGACCGCCGCCGGCGATGCCCGACCCCTTCACCGTCCTGATCTCGTACGACAGTGTGGCGTCGAAGCACAGGACGTTGCGGCCGTTCACGGTGAACTGGTCGCCGGGCTCTATCTCGACGATGAAGCAGTTCTGCGCCTCGTGCGCGAACCAGGCCTCGCCCTGGCCCTGCACGGACATCAGCGGCAGCCCCTCGCCGGTGACCGCGCGCTTGAGCATTCCGCCCACGCCCTGGCCCTTGCGCTCGAACTTCAGACTGCCGCGGTGCGCGATCATCGCGCCCTGGCGGGCGTACATCTCGCCGTTGACCGCGTACCTGACGCACTTCGCGTTCTCGACCGTCATGCCGGGCTCGAGCGCCGGCGCCACCATGTGCTGACTGGAAAAGAGATCACCCTTCATGTCGGGCATGGTGTCCCGGACGGACCCGTTCCGCCAAGATCACGGACGGTACCGGTTCAGGCACCGAACAGCTGGGTCCAGTAGGTGCCGGCCCGGCCGCCGCCGGCGAAGCCGGTGCCTATGTGGGTGAAGTCCGGTTTGAGGATGTTGGCCCGGTGGCCCGGGCTGTTCATCCAGCCCTCCACCACCTCGGCCGCGGAGCGCTGGCCGCAGGCGATGTTCTCGCCGATGGTGCGCCGCCGGGAGCCCGCGGCGGCGGCCCGGTCCCAGGGCTGGGTGCCTTCCGGGGAGGTGTGCGAGTAGAAGTCGCGGGTCGCCATGTCCGTGCTGTACGCCTGTGCGGCCGCCGCCAGCTGCGGATCCGCCGCGAGCGGCCGCAGCCCGGCCCGGGTGCGCTCCCGGTTGGTGAGGTCGACGACCTCGGCGCGGGTGCGGGTCAGTTCGGCCTGGGTGAGGGGTCTGGCCCACAGCGCGGTCCAGTAGGTGTCCCCGTCCCGCGGGCCGCGGGCGTGGGCGAGGCCCGCGTGGGTGAACGCCGGGTCGAGCAGGGTGCGCCGGGCGTCCTCGGTGCGCAGGCAGTAGTCGACGAACTCGGCGGGGGTGCGGGGACCGGAGACGAGGTGTTCGCCGACCGTGACATAGGCGAATCCGGCACCGCTGATCCGCTGGTGGACGGAGACGCCGTCGCGGCTCTCGGTCGCCAGCCGGCCGGCGTCGGCCATCGCCGTGGCGTGGGCGAGGGCGGCCGAGGTGAGCCGGGTGTCCGGGGCCACCGGCGGGTGGCCGGCACGGGCGCGGGCGGAGTTGACCAGGCCCAGCAGACCGTCCGGATCGGGGAGCGCCGCCGTCGAGGGGCGGGCCGGGGAGGCCGCCGTGCGCTGGGTCGGGATCGTGGCGCGGAAACCGGGGGACGGCTGCCGGTCCTCGACCACGTCGACCCCGAAGTCCCGGGCCAGCCCGGCCAGTCCGTCCGCGTATCCCTGGCCGATCGCGCGCAGCTTCCAGCCGGTGCCCCGGCGGTATATCTCGGAGAGCAGCAGCAGGGTCTCCGTCTGCGGGCGCGGCGGTGCGAACCGGGCCAGGGTACGGCCGAGGCGGTCGGTCACGTGCAGGGTGGCGGCGGGCAGCCGGCCGAGCGGGGTGCCGGGCTCGGCGGCGGTCACCGTGAGGGTGACGCGCTGGGCGCCGGCCCGCAGCAGGCCCGGCTCGACGGTCAGCGTGTCACCGCGCAGCCGGACGCCGGGCGCGTCCGGCTGGTTGTAGAAGACGAAGTCGGCGTCCCCGCCGACCTTGCCGCTCTCGTCGGTGATCAGCGCCGACACGTCGAAGGGACCGGGCACCCGCAGGGTCAGCGCGCCGCCCGGAAGGGGCAGATTGCCCCCGGGGACCAGCTCGCTCATCGCGCCGCCTCTACGCGGTCGGGGGCCGAACGTCGCGCCCGGTGGGGGAGTCGCCGGTTGAACGTCCGGCCCGGGCGCGAGGTTCCCTCCGGGAGTCGGGGCGCTACTGCTCGCGCGGCGCGGCCGGTGCCACGTCCTCGCGCTCGAGCGGCACGGCCGTGCTCCGCGGCGACTTCTGCTTGCCGCAGAACGCCGGCTCCAGCGTGGCCGCCAGCGTGTTGAGCACGTCGGAGCTGTTGGAGGCGTTGGCGAGCGCGGTGAGGCTGCGCTTGCCGTCCTTGCTGGTGAAGGCGTACGTGTAGTAGCCCTGCACGGCGCCCGTGTGGCCGTACACCGAGACCCCGCAGGACAGGTCGCGGCGGCGCAGCCCGAGGCCGTAGGAGGTGTTGGCGTTGACGCGGGTGAAGCGCTCCATCTCCGCGAGGCGGGCGGCCGACGTCAGCTTTCCGCGCACCAGCGCCGAGTAGAACGTGTCGAGGTCGCGTGCGCTGGAGATGATGGCGCCCGCGCTCTGTGCCCAGGAGACCGTCTGGTCCGTGGCGTCGACGGGCGCGGCGCCCGCCCGGTCCGCGGTGAGGTAGCCGCTGGCGTGCTGCCCCGGGATCTTCGTGTCGGGGTGCACGTAGAAGGTGTCGTTCAGCTTCAGCGGCTTGAAGATGCGGTTCACGTACTCCGTGCGCACGCTGTGCCCGGTGAGCTTCTCGATCAGCATGCCGGCGACCACGAAGTTGGTGTTCGAGTACGAGTAGGCGGCGCCCGGCGCGTTGGTGCGCGCCTTCTTCAGGGACAGGTCCATCAGCTGGCGGTAGGTGAAGACCTTGTTCCGCACGGCCTCGAAGCCGGACACGCTGCTGGCGAACATGTCGTTGGTGTAGTCGTAGAGACCGCTGCGGTGGCTCAGGACGTGCCGCACGGTGATGCGGTCGTCCGGCAGCAGCCCCGGCAGGTAGCGGTTGACCGGCGCGTCCAGGGCGAGTCTGTGCTCGTCCACCAGCTGCAGCAGGACCACCGTCGAGAACGTCTTGGTGACGCTGCCCACCCGGAAGCGGTCGGTGGTGGTGAGGGCCCGCCGGGTCCCGCGGTCGGCGATGCCCTGCGCGGACCGGTACACCTGCGTGCCGTCGTCGATGCGGGCCATCGCGCCGGGCGCGCCCTTCGCCACCACCGAGCGCAGCACCGCGGTCAGCCCCGCCGTGTCGGGCGCCGGGAGGGCGGCGGCCGCCCGCGCCTTCGCCGCCGTCTTCAGGGGCGCCGCCTGGGCCGGGACCGCGAGCAGCGACAGCGTCACCGCCCCGAGCACCGCACTTCTGCACACCATTGCCGAGACCATTCGGACCTGCTCCTCTTCTGAGCTGCCTTCGATGCGAGATGAGTCACATCCGGTTCGGGGAACCCTCTCGCATCCCGTCACATCTCCACAGCCGACGCACAGTTGGTCACTCCCTGATCACCGTGCGGTGCGGGTTCGTCAAGTATTGCCACCAAAGGCAAGAAACGTAACGAATTGCGCTTTACATGGACATGATTCGTCCGGAAGGGTTGCGGCCTGGGGCCCGACCAGCCCCCTTGGCGCCCAACGGCGCCCTGCCGCAAGGCGGTTGGTGACCCCGGCCGTCTTCGAACGAAGGAACCCTGATCAGTGCGTAGCGCGCACATACGCAGCGTGGCGGTCGCCGTCGCCGTGACCACGGCCGCCACGGGCCTGGCCGGCACGGCCTTCGCCGGTCCCGCGACGGGGGAACGGCAGTCGGCCACGGCCTCTGCCACGACGGCCGCGCAGGTGGTGGCGGCGGCCCGGGCCGCCGCCTTCGCCCATGCCGCGGCGACCGGTGTCGGCGCGGGCGACGAGCTCCAGCCGCAGGACGTGATGATCGACCCCGAAGGGGCACGTCACGTCCGCTTCGTCCGCACCCACCTGGGCATGCCGGTGCTCGGCGGCGACCTCGTCGTCCATCTTTCCCACCGGTTGGCCTATACCGGCGTCACCCGCGCGGCCGACCACACCGTCGGGCCCGCCGCCACCGAGGCCAGGCTGACCGCCCGGCAGGCCGAGGAGAAGGCCGCCGCGGCCGCCGACGGCGACGCCGGCACCGCACAGCTCGTGGTGGACGCCCGGGACGGCGCCGCCGCCCTCGCCTACCAGGTGGCGGTCGACGGCTCGAACGGCTCCAGCACGGTCGTCGTCGACGCCCTCACCGGCGAGGTGCGGAGCAACACGCCGGACAGCGACGAGTTCCTCTCGCCCAGGCTGCTGGACACCCTCCGCAGCCACGGCGAGACCCTCGACCCGGCCACCGGTATCGGCGCGCAGGCCCGGGCCCTCGCCGGCGCGTCCGTCTCCGCCGCGGCCCACTACCCGGCGACCGCCCACGGCTCCGGCAGGTCCCTCTTCGTCGGCAAGGTCCCGCTCACCACCACGCAGACCGCCCGCAAGAGCTTCCTGCTCAAGGACCCCACCCGCTACGGCACCGAGACCCGGGACGCCAAGGGCAAGGAGACCGAGAGCTTCGGCCAGGGCGTCAAGTTCACCAGCACCACCGACAGCTGGGGCAACGGCACCACCACCAGCCGGGGCAGCGCCGCCGCCGACGCCCAGTACGGCATCACCGAGACCCTGGACTTCTACAAGAAGACCTTCGGCCGCAAGGGCATAGCGAACAACTCCAAGCCCGCCCGTGCCATGGTCCACTGGGGCAACAAGGTCGGCAACGCCTTCTGGGACTCGGTCTGCGGCTGCATGCTGTACGGCGACGGGGACGGCGCCGAGATCAAGAAGCCGCTGGTCGTCCTCGACGTCACCGGCCACGAGCTGACCCACGGCGTGGTGGACGCCACCGCCAAGCTCGAACCGACGCGCGTCGACAACGACGGCAACCAGTTCGGCGAACCGGGCGCGCTGAACGAGTCGCTGGCCGACATCTTCGGCTCCGGCGTGGAGTTCTTCGCCAACAACCAGAAGAACCCGCCGAACTATCTGCTGGGCGAGAAGCTGGGCCTGCGCCAGAAGTTCCTGCGCCGCCTCGACCACCCCTCGCTCGACCGCCTCGAAGGCACCGTCGACTACTGGTCGCCCGAGGTGGCCGACGCCGAGGTGCACGCCGGCTCCGGCGTCTCCTCGCACGCCTTCTACCTGCTCGCCGAGGGCAGCGGCCGCAAGACCATCGGCGCCACCACCTACGACTCGCCGACCTACGACGGGTCCACGGTCACCGGCATCGGCCGCGCCAAGGCCACGGCCATCTTCTACCGTGCCCTGACGCGGTACATGGTCTCCTCGACCGACTTCCACGACGCGCGGATCGCGACGCTGAAGGCGGCCGAGGACCTCTACGGCGCGAGCGGCGTCGAGTACCGCACGGTCGACCAGGCCTGGGCCGCGGTCAACGTCACCGAGGCCGACACGCCGGCCGCCCGCCACTGACGGGCGCGCCCCACCGCTGATCCGGGTGCCCCGTCGGGGGGCTGGGCACCCGGATCGGTTCCGCTGGTGGCAGCGGATCACTCCAACTGGCGCAAGCGGATGAGTCCTGTCGGCGGAACACGGGCCAACGCCCCCGCCTCACCCGCTATTTGAAGGCCACGGGAGCCTCACAGTCAACCATCAGGTGATTCCTGTTTCTTTTATTGACAGCGGAAAATAAGCCACCTAAGTTCCCGGCCATGCGCTCCACCTCCCGTGCCGAGACGTTCCCGGCCCACACGCCGGCCGTCTCGCAGATCTTCACCACGGTCCTGTCCCACGGCCCCCTCACCCGGCTGGAGGCGGCCCGCCGGGCCGGCCTGTCGCCGGCGGCCGTGACCAAGGCCGTCCGGCCGCTGCTCGCGGCCGGGTACCTGGCGGAGGACGCCGACGGCGAGGCCCGGCCCGCCCTCGGGCGCCCCGCCAACCTGGTACGGGTGGACGGCGGACGCGCACTGTTCATCGGGGTCAAGGTGACCGGCGACGAGGTCATCGCGGTCCTCACCGACCTGTGCTGCCGGATCCTGCTGGCCCGCCGGCTGCCGGTCACGGACCGCGCGGCCAAGGCCGTCCTGACCTCCGTCGCCGACCTGACCCACGAACTGCGCACCGAGGCCGAGGACTTCGGCGCCCCCGTGCTCGGCCTCGGCATCGCCGTCTCCGGCGACGTGGACCGCGCCGAAGGGGTGGTGCGCTACTCGCCCTTCCTCGACTGGCGGAACGTGGCGCTCGCCGAACTCGCCGCGATGACCACCGGACTGCCGGTCGTCGTCGACAACGACGTCCGCGCCCTGACCGTCGCCGAGCAGTGGTTCGGCGCCGGGGTCGGGCTCTCCGACTTCGCCGTCGTCACCGTCGGCGCCGGCATCGGCTGCGGACTGGTGATCCACGGCCAGGTGGTGTCCGGCGCGCACGGCGTGGCGGGGGAGATCGGGCACGTGGCCATCGACCCGGCCGGGCCCCTCTGCCACTGCGGCAACCGCGGCTGTGTGGAGGCGATCGCCGGGGACGCCGCGATCGTCACCCGCATGCGGGAGGTGACCGGCCGTCAGGTCGCCGACTCCGCGGCGGCGGTGGCCCTCGCCCACGAGGGCGTGCCCGGAGCGCGCGAGGTGTACGCCCGGGCCGGCGAGGCCATCGGCCGGGGCATCGCGACGGTGGCCAATCTCTTCGGCCCCGAACGCGTGATCATCTCCGGCGAGGGACTCGCCGCCTACGACCTCTTCGCCGAGCAGATCCTCGATTCGTTCACCGCGGCCGCCTTCGGCTCCGCCGCGCAGAGCGACGTACAGACCCGCCCACTCGCCTTCGAGGAGTGGGCGCGCGGGGCCGCGGCCGCCGCGATCCAGTCCTTCATCACCTCTTCTCCCACACCGACGGGCAAGGGCTGAGCCGCCCAAGACCCCGAACCCTGGAGGGCCCATGCGGTCACCTTCGAATTCCGCCCTGCCCGTACGCGGGCTGAGAACCGTCCTCGTGCTGGCGCTGACGGCCGCCTTCGCGGCCACCGTGCCCGCCGCGCAGGCCGACACGCCCGCCCCGATCGCCGCCAAGCCGTACATGGGCTGGTCGAGCTGGAGCATGCAGTCGTCCAAGTACCCGGGCCTGAACGACAAGGGCGACTACAGCTACCTCACCGAGGCGAACGTCCTCAAGCAGACCGACGCCCTGGCGAGCAAGCTGAAGAAGTACGGCTACGACTACGTCAACATCGACGCCGGCTGGTGGATGGACTGGAACTGGAAGCAGGGCTACGACCAGTACGGCCGCCAGAAGGCCGACCCCGCCCGCTTCCCCAGCGGCATGAAGGCCGTCGCCGACCACATCCACGCCAAGGGCCTCAAGGCCGGCATCTACCTCCCGGCCGGCCTGGAGAAGGGCGCGTACGGCGACGGCAAGACGCCGATCTGGAACGCCGAGGGCTGCACCACCGCCGACATCGTCTACGACGACCTGCGTACCACCAACGGCTGGGACAGCTCGTACAAGATCGACTTCGACAAGCCGTGCGCGCAGAAGTACATAGACTCCCAGGCCCAGTTGATCGCCGACTGGGGCTACGACTTCCTCAAGCTCGACGGCGTCGGCCCGGGCTCCGGCAAGAGCGGCGACCAGTACGACAACGTCGCCGACGTCGCCGCCTGGCACAAGGCGATCGCCGCCACCGGCCGCCCGATCCACCTGGAAGCCTCCTGGTCCCTGGACTACGGGCACGCCGCCGACTGGCAGAAGTACACCAACGGCTGGCGGATCGACACCGACGTCGAGTGCTACTGCAACACCCTCGTCAGCTGGGAGAACTCCGTCAACGACCGCTGGGACGACACCCCGGCCTGGACCGACAAGGCGGGCCCCGGCGGCTGGAACGACCTCGACTCCCTCGACGTCGGCAACGGCGCGATGGACGGCCTCACCAAGGCCGAACGCCAGAGCTACGCCACGCTCTGGGCCATCGCCAAGTCGCCGCTGTTCACCGGCGACGACATCACCAAGCTCGACGACTACGGCGTCTCCCTGCTGACCAACCGCGACGTCATCGCGATCGACCAGAGCGACAACCCGCCGGCCCGGCCGGTCACCCCGTCCGACCCGCAGCAGGTCTGGGCCGCGAAGAACGCCGACGGGACCTACACGGTCGCCCTGTTCAACCTCGCGGACTCGCCCTCGGCGGTCACCGCCGACTGGACCGCCCTCGGCTTCAGCGGCAAGGCGTCGGTGCGGGACGTGTGGAACCACGAGGACCTCGGCAGCTTCCAGAACAAGATCACCGAGGCGCTGCCGGCGCACGGTTCGCGGCTGTTCACCGTGACGCCGAAGGGCAGCGCGCTGGCCTCCACCGGGTACGAGGCCGAGGCGAGCGGCAACACGCTGAGCGGCAACGCATCTGTCGCCGGGTGCGACGCGTGCTCCGGCCAGAAGAAGGTCGGAAACCTGTACCAGGGCGGCAAGCTGACGTTCAACAACGTCGTCGTCGACAAGGCGGGCACGTACCTGGTGAAGGTCGCCTACATCAGCGGTGACTCCCGGCCGGCCACCATCGCGGCCAACTCCGGGGCCGGGACCAGCCACAAGTTCCCGTCCACCGGGGACTGGGGGACCGTGGCGACGGTGAGCGTGCCGGTGACTCTGAAGGCCGGTGCGAACACCATCAGCTTCGACAGCGGGTCGGGCTACGCGCCGGACGTCGACCGGATCGACGTTCCCAAGTCGCCTCGGTAGTCGCTTCGGCAAGTGCGTCGTTCGGGAACTGCCGGCCGGTGGGGGCCGGCCGCGCAGTTCCCGCGCCCCTGAGAGGGCGCGTTGTATCGCCCCAGACTTTCAAAGGACAGCGTCATGCAGAATCACCCCAGCAGACGAAGCTTCCTCGCCCTCGCCGCCGCCACCGGCGCGCTCGCCGGGCTGCCCTCCTTCACCGCCTCCGCCGCCCCGCTGCGGTCCTCGGAGCCGCTCGCCTCTCCTCGGCACCAGCTCTGGTGGCAGGCGCCCGCCGACGACGGATCGATGATCACGCAGGGCCTGCCCGTCGGCAACGGCCGGCTCGGCGCCCTCGCGAGCAACGACTCCGGCCGTGAGCTCCTCCTGGTCACCGACGCCACCCTGTGGACCGGTGGGCTCAACGACACCCTCGACTCCGACGGCCAGTTCCCCTACGGCCGGGCGGACTTCGGCTCGCTCACCCTCCTCGCCCGGCTCACCGTGGAGATACCCGACCACGACCTGGGCGCCGTCTCCGACTACCGCCGCACCCTCGACCTCGACAACGGCGTGGTGACCGCGTCCTACGTCCGTTCCGGAGTGACGTACCGGCGGCAGATCTTCGCCAGCCGGCCCGACGACGTGATCGTGCTGCACTTCGGCCAGGACGGCGGCGGCCGCTACACCGGCACCATCACCTTCGAGGGCACCCACGGGGAGACCGGCGGCACCGCCGAGTCGTTCGCCGGGTCCTTCGCCAACGGACTGAAGTACGGGGCCGCCGTCAAGGCGTACGGCAGCGGCGGCAGCGTGCGGGTCAACGGCTCGCACATCACCTTCACCGACTGCCGCGAACTGACCGTCGTCCTCAGCGGCGGCACCGACTACGCGCCGGACGCCGCCGCCGACTACCGCGACCCCTCCGTGAACCCGGTGGCGCTGGCCCGCACCAAGGTCAAGGCGGCCGCCCGGCACTCCGCGGACTCGCTGCTGCGCACCCACGCCGCCGACCACCGGGCGCTGTTCGGCCAGTTCGACCTGTCGCTCGGCACCTCGACGGACGACCAGCGCGAACTGGACACCTGGGCGCGCATCCAGGCCCGCGCCGACACCGGCGACCCCGACCCCGAACTCGAGGCCGCCTACGCGCAGTTCGGGCGCTACCTGATGATCGCCGGATCGCGCGACAGCCTGCCGATGGGCCTCCAGGGCATCTGGCTGGACGGCAACGACCCGGACTGGATGGGCGACTACCACACCGACATCAACATCCAGATGAACTACTGGATGTCCGACCGGCTGGGCCTGTCCCAGTGCTTCGACGCCTACACCGACTACTGCGTCGACCAGCTCCCGTCCTGGACCGACCTCACCCAGCGGCTCTTCCAGGACTCCCGCAACCGCTACCGCAACTCGGGCGGCAAGGTCGCCGGCTGGACCGTCGCCATCTCCACCAACCCCTTCGGCGGAGGCGGCTGGTGGTGGCACCCGGCGGGCAACGCCTGGCTGTGCCAGAGCCTGTGGGAGCACTACGAGTTCACCCAGTCCCGCGCCCATCTGGAGAAGATCTACCCCCTCCTCAAGGGCGCCTGCGAGTTCTGGGAGGCGCGGCTGCTCACCACCACCCTGGACGACGGCAGGGAGGTGCTGATCGCGGACAGCGACTGGTCGCCGGAGCAGGGACCGCTGGACGCCAAGGGCATCACCTACGCCCAGGAACAGGTGTGGATGCTGTTCGGGAACTTCCGTACTGCGGCCGCCGAGCTGAAGAGGGATGCTGGATACGCGGGCACCATCGGCAAGCTCCGCGACCGCCTCTACCTGCCGGTGGTGAGCCCCAAGACCGGCTGGCTGGAGGAGTGGATGTCCCCGGACAACCTCGGCGAGACCACTCACCGCCACCTCTCGCCCCTGATCAACCTCTTCCCCGGCGACCGGATCCGCCCCGACGGCTCCACCCCCGCCGACATCGTCAAGGGCGCCACCGCCCTGCTCACCGCTCGCGGCATGGACAGCTTCGGCTGGGCCAACGCCTGGCGCTCGCTGTGCTGGTCCCGGCTGAAGGACGCCGACAAGGCCTACCAGCTCGTCGTCCGCAACCTCCGCCCCTCCGACAACGGCAGCAACGGCACGTCCCCCAACCTCTTCGACATCTACCAGGTCGAGGAAGGCCGGGGCATCTTCCAGATCGAGGCCAACTTCGGCACCCCGACCGCGATCCTGGAGATGCTGCTGTACTCCCGCCCGGGCCACCTGGAGCTCCTGCCGGCCCTCCCCGACGCCTGGGCCGCCTCCGGCAAGGTCACCGGGGCGGGCGCCCGCGGCGGCTTCGTCGTGGACCTGAGCTGGCGGGACGGCAAGCCGACCGAGGCCAGGATCCGCAGCGTCGGCGGCCGTACGACCACGGTCGCGTACGGCGGAAAGACCCGGACGATCACGCTGAAGCCCGGCGCGTCCGTCACGCTGAAGGACCTGGCGCGGTGACCGGCCGGTACGCGCGGCTCCTCGGCCTCGCCGCCGTCTTACTGACCACGGTCGCCTGCCAGACCGGGTCCGCCACGGCGGCACCCGTGTGGCAGCCCTCCTCCCAGTCCTCGTCCCAGTCCTCCTCTCCGTCCTCTTCCCGGCCCTCCGCCGGGACCGCTCCGTCCTCCTCCCGGTCCACCGCCTCCGCCCGGCAGGACGTCGTCACCTGGGGGGCCAGCGCCGACCAGTTGGGACAGGGCACCGCCGACCGCGGCTACCGGCTGGTCGTGCACACCAGCACGGCCGGCAGCGACCTGCGGGTGCGCCTGTCCAACGCCTTCGGCGACCGGCCGCTGACCCTGGACAGCGTCTACGCGGGCCTGCAGAGCCAGGGCGCCGCCCTCAAGCCGGGCAGCAACAAGAGGCTGACCTTCGACGGCGCCCGCACGGTCACCGTGCCGGCCGGCGCGACCGCGTGGAGCGACCCGCTGCCCGGCACCCTGCCCGCCGGCAGCAACCTGGTCGTCAGCCTGCACAGCCCGGACGCGGCCGGCCCCGCCACCGGCCACGGGATGGCGATGCAGACCTCCTACGTCACCCAGGGCGACCACACCGCCGAGGAGAGCGCCGCCAACTGGACCGACACCACCGGCTCCTGGTGGTACCTGGACTCGGTCTCCGTACGGCCGAAGAACCCGGACACCGGGGCCGTGGTGGCGCTCGGCGACTCCATCACCGACGGCTGGGCGTCCACCAGCGACCAGAACCGCCGCTGGCCCGACTATCTCGCCCGCCGCCTCCAGAAAGCGGACACCGAGGTCAAGGGCGTGGCCGACGAGGGGATCTCCGGCAACAAGGTCCTTGCCGACGGCGCCGGGCAGGCGGCCCTCAACCGGCTGGACCGCGACGTCCTCAGCCAGCCGGGGGTCCGTACCGTCTTCCTCTTCGAGGGGGTCAACGACATCAAGGCCCACACCGGGGTCACCGCGGCCGACCTGATCGCCGGCTACCAGGAGATCGCCCGGCGGGCGCACGCGGCCGGGAAGTGCGTGGTCGCCTCGACCGTCGGGCCGTTCGAGGGCTGGCCGGAGTGGGACCAGGCGGGCGAGGCGGTACGCCAGCAGGTCAACCAGTACATCCGCACCAGCGGGGAGTTCGACGGGATCGCCGACTTCGACCGGATCCTGCGCAGCCCCTACGACCAGGCGCGGATGCTGCCGTTCCTCGACGGCGGCGACCACATCCACCCCAACGACAAGGGAATGCAGGCCATGGCCGACTCCGTCGACCTGGCGAGCCTCGACTGCGACCACTGAAACACCTGGACCACCCCCCGTCTGATCACCCCTGGGCCGTCGGCTCGGGGGTGATCAGGCGTTCCCGGTAGGCGATCGCCACCGCCTCCGTACGGCTCGCCGCGCCCAGCTTGGCGAGGATGTTGGAGACATGCACGCTCGCCGTCTTGCCGGTGATGAACAGCTCCTCGCCGATCTGCCGGTTGCTGCGACCGAGCGCCAGCAGCCGCAGCACGTCCTGCTCGCGCGCGGTCAGCGGCGGGGCCGCGTTCTCCGCCGGCGCCGACCGGCGCAGCAGCGCGCCCGAGCGCTCCAGCAACGGCCCGGCCCCCAGCGCCACCGCGGTCTCCCGGGCCGCCCGTGCCTGCTCCGCGGCCTCCGCATGCCGCCCGTCGGCCGCGAGGGCCTCGGCGTACCGCAGCCGCACCCGGGCCGCCTCGTACACGTCGCCGTACGCGAACGCGGCCACCGCCTTCTCCCAGGCCGCCACGTCCGGCCCGGACACGGCACGGGCCCACTCCGCCTCGGCACGCGCCAGCCAGGCCTGCCCCTCCGGACCCTGCCCCGCGGCCGTCGCCCGCGCCAGCTCCACCAGTTCACCGGCGACACCACTCCAGCGGTCGGCGCTCCCGTCGCCGCGCCGTTCGGCCGCCGCCCGGTCCGGGACCGCCGCCAGCGCGAGCGTGGCGAGCCGGACCGTCACGTGCGGCGCCCGCCCCAACTCGTCGGAGAGCACCGCGACCGCGTCCCGCGCCCGTGCCACGGCCTCCTCCGGATCACCCCGCAGCGCGGCCGCGTCGGTCAGCACGATTCCCGCGACGAACGTGCCCATCCAGTCGAACGGCTCCCCGAGCAGCGCCGTTGCCCGCTCCACGACATCCGGCTCGCCCCGGGCCAGCGCTATGTACAGGACGGCCGCCTCGGCGAAACCGGGCGCCGGATCCGCGCGGGCCACCCGCACACACTCGTCCCACTGCCCCAGCGTGAAGAGCACCAGCAGCCGCAGATACCGCATCTCCAGCGCGTACGGCGAGGACAGCAGCCCCGACCGCCGGGCCCGGTCGAGCCCCTCGGTGATCCACGGCAGGCACTCGCGCAGCTCACCCGACTCGAAGCAGCTGATGGCCAGGCTGAACAGCGCTCGCATCTCCACCGGCGTGTCCCCGGCCGACCTGGCCAGCTCCCGCGCCTCCCGGAGCCTCTCCCGCCCCTCCAGGGTGCGGCGCCCGCCGCCCTCCAGCCGGGCCAGGGAGATCAGCAGGTCGGCCCGGGCGGCGGTGGCACCGATCCGCTCGGCGACCTCCAGGGCCTGCCGCGCGACCCGCAACGCGGTCGCGTCGTCCCCGACCTGACGGGCCGCCATGACATGGGTGGCCGCCGCCCACACCCAGGTCCGGGACGGCGGCTCGGCGGGGATCATCGCCAGTGCCTCGCTGCTGTAGGCGAACGCGGCGGCGAGGTTGTCGACGGTCATGAGGTTCCCGGCGAGCGTGTAGCGCACCCGGGCGGCGAGTTCGGGATCCGCGTCCTGGCCGGCCCCGGCCAGCGCGGCCCGGGTCAGGGACACCGCCCGGTGCGCGTCCCCGGAGTGCGCGGCCGCCGCCGACGCCCGCAGCGTCAGACTCACCGGGTCCAGGCCCTCGCCGGAGGGCCGCGCCTCGCACGGCACGGCCGGCCACAGGTCCAGGGCCGCCTCCAGATGCCGCAGCTCCTCCGCCGGGGCACCCATCCGCCGGGCGTGACCCGCGGCCTCCACGGACGCGGCCAGCGCTTCGGGCAGATCGTGACTCTCCCGGTAGTGGTGCGCCCGCTCGGCGGCCGTCGCCGCCCCGCCCCCGCGCGCGGCGAGCAGCCTGGCGTACGTGCCGTGCAGCCGCGCCCGCTGCCCGGGCAGCAGATCGCCGTAGACGGCCTCGCGCGCCAGGGCATGCCGGAAGGCGTACGTGTCTCCGTCCCCGGCGACGAGCAACTGCCGCCCCACCGCCTCCCGCAGGGCGGCCTCCAGCTCCTCCTCCGGGAGCCCGGCCGCATCCAGCAGCAGATCGTGCCCGACCCGGCGCCCGGCCACCGCGGCCGTCCGCAGCACCAACTGGGCCGTCTCCGACAACTGCTCGACCCGGATCAGCAGCAGATCGGCGAGCCCGGTCGGCATCCCGTCCGCGTCGGCGGCGGCCACCAGCTCCTCCGTGTAGAAGGCGTTGCCCTCGGCCCGCTCCACGATGTCCCGCACGGTCGCCTCGGACAGCGGCCGCTCCTCCAGCGCCCGCACCAGCCGTGCCACCTCGCCGTCGGCCAGCGGCCGCACCTCCAGCCGCTCCACCCCGGGCAGCCGCACCAGCTCGGCGAGCAGCGGCCGCAGCGGATGCCGCCGATGGAGATCGTCGGCACGGTAGGAGGCCAGCACGGCGAGCCGGCGCGGGAGCACACCCCGACTCAGCAGAAACCGCAGCAGGTCCCGGGACGACTGGTCGGCCCAGTGCAGATCCTCCAGGATCAGCAGCAGCGGCGCGGCGGCCGCCAACTCGGCGAACAGCCCGGAGACGCCCTCGAAGAGCCGCAGCCGCGCATCCGCGTCGCGGGAGGCGTCCGACCCGGCCCCGAGCAGCCGCTCCACGACAGGATGCGCGGCAAGCACCCCACCGAACCGCTCATCACCCGCCAGCACCCCGAGAATCTCGGTGAACGGCAGATACGGCAGCCCCACATCCCCGAGATCGACACAGTGCCCGGTGACGACGGTGGCCCCGGCGGTAGCCGCCCGAGCCGAGACCTCGTCCAGCAGCCGCGTCTTCCCGACCCCCGCGTCCCCGGCGACCAGCACGGCCTGCCCACTGCCGTTCCGGGCTCGCTGAAGGATCCCCGCGAGGCGGGCCAACTCGTCATCCCGCCCGATCAGGGGGGTGGTCAACGATCTCTGCGACACGCCCACATCCTGACAAGGGACGACTCAAGAAACCAGGGGGGCGGGGCCGTATCGATTTGCGGCTCCGCCGCGCGGGCGCGACCAGCCACGGTGCACCCGCAGCCTCCATCACCACAGAACCCCCCACCCTCTGGGCGCTCAACCCCGCAGAACCCGAGCCCAGTCCTCCGGCACCCGCTCCGCAGGCCCCGGCACGGACTGCTCCGCAGGATGACTCAACGGCGGCGCCAACTCCGGCCCGGCCTCGAACAGTTCCTCCGTCTCGTAGTTCCAGAACCACCCCTCGCCCGGCTCGTAACTACGGATCACCGGATGCCCGGTGTCACGGAAATGCGCCGTCGCATGTTTCGATGGCGAGTCGTCGCAGCAACCGATGTGCCCGCACTCGGTGCACCGCCGCAGATGGAACCACCAGCCCCCCGCCGCGTCGCACTCCACGCACCCGGCGCCGCTCGGCGGAACGTTCGGGTCTATCGAGGTGTCGCCACTCATACTGCCTCCACAGGTGTCTCGGATTCCTCGGGCGTCTCGGCGGTCAGCGGAAGCAGCACCTGGAACCGGGTGTCGCCGGGCTCCGACTCCACCCGCATGCTGCCGTGATGTTTGTTCACGACGATCCGCCACGAGATGTCCAGACCGAGCCCCGTGCCCTGCCCGACGGGCTTGGTCGTGAAGAAGGGGTCGAAGATCCGGTTCTTGATCTCCGGCGCGATCCCGGTCCCGGTGTCCCGGAACTCGACCAGCAGCTGCTCGTGGTCGAGCGCGGTCCGCACGGTGAGCGTGCCGTGTCCGGCGCCCGCGCCGCCGTCCTTCATCGCGCAGACCGCGTTGTCGATGAGGTTGGTCCACACCTGGTTGAGCTCGGCGGGGTAGGCGGGGACCGGCGGGACCGTACGGTCGTACTCCTTGACCACCCGGATGTCCTGCCCGATCTTCCCGGACAGCATCAGCAGGGTGCTGTCGAGGAGTTCGTGCACGTCCACCTCCCGGTACGGCGCCCGGTCCAGCTGGCTGTACTGCTTGGCCGCGTCGACGAGGTTCGAGATCCGGGTGGTCGAGTCCTCGATCTCGTTCATCAACAGCTCGGTCTCGATGGTGTAGTTGAGCCAGCCGACCGCGTTCGGCAGGATCTCCTCGTCGACGGCGGCGGCGACCTGCTCCAGCCAGTCGACGTCGAGCCCGGCCTGTACGAACGTCGGTGCCAGCTCCCAGCCGTGGTCGATGCCGCGGTCCTCCAGCCAGTCGGTGAGCGCGTCCTCACGGTCGGCGGCCTCCAGCGGGCTGAGCGAGGACGCCTTGGCGACCCGTTCCGCCGTGCGCTCCTGGATCTCGATCAGACCCGCCAACTGCTCGCGCGAGAACGGCCCGCCGGCGATGATGGCGAGCTTGTGCCGCATCTTCGCCACCCGCTCGCGCAGCGTCGACGTGGCCCGCACGGCCGCCGCGGCCGGGTTGTTGAGCTCGTGGGTGAGCCCGGCGGACAACGAGCCGAGCGCCAGCAGCCGTTCGCGCTGCCCGATCGCCGCCTGGGTGTTCTTCGAACCGAAGAACAGGCCTTCAAGGAGGTGCACGGCCATCGGGAACCACTCGCGCATGATGTCCGCGAACGTGTCGGCCGGCAGCACGAAGAACCGCGTCGGCTCGGTCACCCGCATCGAGTTGTTGTACGCCTGCCGCACCCGGTCCCCGAGGTAGGCCTGCATGGCGCCCGCGTACACCCCGGCCTGCGAGGTCCGGGTCACCTCGACGTCGTCCCCGCCGACCTGCCGGGAGAGCACCACCGTGCCCTCGACCATCACGTAGAAGCAGGTGGCCGGCTCACCCTCGGTGTAGACCGGACCCGGCTGGAACAGCTCCACCCGGCCCGCCGCGCACAGCCGCCCGAGCTGCTCCGGCTCCAGCTTCTCGAACAGGAACAGCGCGCCGATCTCCTGCGGGCTGCACGGCATCAGCTGCCCGCTCATGACTGCTCCAGATACCGGTGGACGAGCATCACTGCCATGGCTCCTTCTCCGACGGCGGACGCGACACGCTTGGCGGACTCGGCGCGTGCGTCGCCCGCCACGAACACGCCGGGAATGCTGGTCTCCAGGTGGTACGGCGGCCGGTCCAGCTCCCAGCCCGCCGGCGGCCGTCCGTCGACGGTCAGGTCCGGCCCGGCCAGGATGAACCCGCGTTCGTCCCGCAGCACCGTGTCGCCGAGCCAGTCGGTCAGCGGTGCCGCCCCGATGAAGACAAACATCCACTGGGCGTCGACCTGTTCCCGGTCCCCGCTCTGCACATGGCGCAGGGTGAGCTGCTCCAGTCGCTCGACGCCGTGCGCGGCGTCCACCACGGTGTGACTGCGCACGGCGATGTTGGAGGCCTCGTTGATCTGCTGGATCAGGTAGTACGACATCGAGGCCGACAGGTCGGCGCCGCGGACCAGCAGGGTCACCGACTTGGCGAACCGGGACAGGTACATCGCCGCCTGGCCGGCCGAGTTGGCGCCGCCGACGATGTACACGTCCTGGCCCTGGCAGGAGGTCGCCTCGGTGAGCGCGGAGCCGTAGAACACCCCGCAGCCGGTCAGGTCGATGCAGCCCTCGGCCTCCAGCTGCCGGTACTGCACTCCGGTCGCCAGGATCACGCTGTGCGCCGCGACCGCCGAGCCGTCCGCGAACCGCACCACCCGCGCGGCCCCGTTGATCTCAAGTCCGGTGACCTCGCGGGCGGTCAGGATCTCCGCGCCGAACTTGGCGGCCTGCCGCCGGGCCCGGTCGGTGAGCTGGGCGCCCGACACCCCGTCCGGGAAGCCCAGGTAGTTCTCGATCCGCGAGCTCTGCCCGGCCTGCCCGCCGGTCGCCGACCGCTCCACGAGCACGGTCCGCAGCCCCTCCGACGCCCCGTACACGGCCGAGCCGAGCCCGGCCGGACCGCCGCCGATCACCACCAGGTCGTAGAAGTCCGCCGTCGGGGTCGTCGCCAGGCCCACGTGCGCGGCCAGCTCGGGCGCCTCCGGCTCCACCAGAGGCGTGCCGTCCGGCGTGATCACCAGGGGCAGCCGCTCCCCGTCGGCGCCGGCGGCCGCCAGCAGCCGCCGGCCCTCCGGCTCCTCCACCGAGTACCAGCGGTACGGCACCTGGTTGCGGGCCAGGAACTCCCGCACGTCAGAGGACCGCGCCGACCAGCGGTGCCCGACGACCTTGGTGGCCGGCACCGGCTTGTAGTCACTGGCCCGCCAGGCGTCCAGCAGGTCGTCCAGGACCGGGTAGAGCTTCTCCTCCGGGGGATCCCAGGGCTTGAGCAGATAGTGGTCCAGATCGACGACGTTGATCGCGTCGATCGCCGCGTTGGTGTCCGCGTACGCGGTCAGCAGCACCCGTCGCGCGCCCGGGTACACGTCCAGGGCCTGTTCCAGGAACTCGATGCCGTTCATCTGCGGCATCCGGTAGTCGGCCAGGATCACCGCCACCAGGTCGCCGCGCAGCTTCAGCTCCCGCAGCGCGTCGAGCGCCGACTCCCCGGACTCCGCGCGCACGATCCGGTACGACGCGCCGTAGCGGCGCCGCAGGTCCCGGGCGACGGCACGGGAGACCCCCGGGTCGTCGTCCACGGTCATGATGACGGTCCGTGCTGCGTCGGCAGCCTGTGCCATACGTCTCCCACCCCGAGCCGTTGGTTCCACGGCACGGCGGGCACTCCCGGAGGAGCGCGGCCACCGTACCGGTTCCCGCCCATCGTATGTTCGATCGTCGGCCTTCGCTCTGGTACGACGGTGCACAGCGGGCACCCGTCGGTGCGCAAGACTGATCACGCAGACGCGGAACCGACGAGGAGGCCGGTGCATGACACGCCCGATCACGGCAGGGGTCGACGGTACGGAGGAGAGCCTCGCCGCTCTCGACTGGGCGGCCCGGGAAGCGGTGCGCCGGGGGCTGCCGCTGCGGGTGGTGCACGCCTGGCGGTACGAGGAGCACGAGGCGCTCGGCGGTGACCGGGAGGCCCAGTGCGGGTGGGTGTCCGACGGGGTGGCCGAGTCGGTGCGGACCGTCACCGGGCGGCATCCGGAGCTCGCGGTGAGCGTCGACGTGCTGGAGGGCGGCCCGGTCGAGGTGCTGGCGGACGCGGCGGCCGGGGCCGAGCTGCTGGCGCTGGGCTCGCGCGGACACGGCCCGGTCGTCGGGTTCCTGCTGGGCTCCGTCGGCCAGCAGGTGATCGCCGAGGCCGCACGCCCGGTCGTCCTGGTGCGCGCCGGTGACCGGCCCACGGCCGAGGCCGCCGGGCGGGAGGTCGTCGTGGGCCAGCAGGGCGGCCCGGAGGACAGCGCGGCCGCGCTGCAGTTCGCGTTCGAGACGGCGGCGGCCCGCGGCGCGACGGTCCGGGTCGTCCGGGCCTGGACCCTGCCGCCGGTCTTCGCCTACAGCCCCGGCTCGCTGAAGCTGCTGGACGAGTCCGGAGGCATGGAGCCCTACGAGAAGAAGGCGC
Organism: Streptomyces sp. NPDC001980; assembly: GCF_040296885.1. Taxonomy (NCBI): domain Bacteria; kingdom Bacillati; phylum Actinomycetota; class Actinomycetes; order Kitasatosporales; family Streptomycetaceae; genus Streptomyces; species Streptomyces sp. NPDC001980. The sequence continues at coordinate 68,322 of NZ_JBEOYD010000046.1, forward strand.
TGTCCGAGGCGGTACGGCCGCTGCGCGAACGGTTCCCGGACGTGCCGGTCGCCGAACACGTGGAGATGGGCAGTGCCGGGCAGGTGCTGCTCTCGGTGGCCGGACGGGCCCAGCTGATGGTCGTCGGACGGCGCGCCCACCGTACGGCGGTGGGGGCCCGCATCGGCTCGGTCGCGCACGGGGTGCTGCACCACGCCGACTGCCCGGTGGCCGTGGTCCCGCACGACTGACCCGCGATCCGGGCCGACCGGGTTCACTCCGGAGTGACCGGCTCCAGGGTCTCCCGTGCCTTGGGCAGCACGTTCTCGATGTAGTCCTCGACCGCGTTGTCCAGACCTATGTCGTGCTGCGCCCGCTCGGACAGGTACCAGCGGTGTTCGAGCAGCTCGTGGTAGATCTCCGCCGGGTCCATCGAGCCGCGCAGCTCCAGCGGCACGGCCCGCACGGTGGGGCGGAAGACGTCCCGCACCCACCGGTGGGCCAGCACCTCGGGACGGGCCGCGAGCGGATCGCCCGGGGCGTAGTCGTCCTGGGTGGCCATCCAGCTCTCCAGGTCGTTCAGCAGCCGCCGCGCCTGGTTCTCCTCGGCGTCCAGGCCGGTCAGCCGCAGCAGCTGGCGCTGGTGGTGGCCGGCGTCGACGACCTTCGGCACGAAGGTGACCGTGTCGCCGTTGGAGGAGTGCTGGATCTGCATCTCCGCGACGTCGAAACCGAGGTCGTTGAGCCGCCGGATCCGGCGTTCGATGTAGTGGTACTTGCCCGCCGGATACACCGAGGTCCGGGTCAGCTCCTCCCACAGCTCGCCGTACCGGGTGCAGATCTCGAACCCGAACTCGATCGGGTCCAGCGAGGGATGCAGCGCCCCCGAGGCCTCCAGGTCGAGCAGCTCCCCGCTGATGTTCACCCGGGCCAGGTCGAGGTCGTACTCCCGCTGCCCGTTGCTCAGCTGCGTGTGCAGGTCGCCGGTCTCGGCGTCCACCAGGTACGCCGCGTACGCGCCCGCGTCCCGCCGGAACAGGGTGTTGGACAGCGAGCAGTCGCCCCACGCGAACCCGGCCAGGTGCAGGCGGACCAGCAGTACCGCCAGGGCGTCCATGAGGCGGTGCATGGTGGCCGGGCGCATGGTCGTCTCGAACATCGAGCGGTACGGCATCGAGCCGCCCAGGTGCCGGGTGACCAGCACCGACTCCAGGGGTTCGCCCTCGGTGTCGGCGCGGCCGGTGATCACTGCAAGGGGGTCGACCGCGGGGATGGCGAGCCGGTCCAGGTCGCGCAGCAGCTCGTACTCGCGCAGCGCCGGGCGCTCCGCCAGCTCCTTCACCGCGATGACCTCGCTGCCGGCCCGGGCGTAGCGCACCACGTGCCGCGAGATGCCCCGTGGGAGCGGCACGAGGTACTCCTCGGGCCACTCCTCCAGCGGGACGTCCCAGGGGAGTTCGAGCAGGAGCGCGGGGTGCTCCGGGTTGGTGGCGTTGATCTGCAAGGCCATGGGACGAACCTTAAGGCCGGTGGGTTACGACGCCAGCTCCCGGGCCCGCTCGGCGGCCGCCCGCACCGGACCCCGGTGCAGCGGGCCGTGTCCGGGCAGCAGGGCGTCGCCGTCGAGGGCGCCGATCAGGTCCAGCGAGGCGACGGCCCGGGCCCGCTCGTGGTGGAACATGTCGGGCAGCAGCTGCGGGCCCTGGATCCGCGACGTGCGGTGGCCGCTGACCAGGGCGTCCCCGGAGATCACCAGACCGGCCTCGGGCAGGTGGTAGACGGTGTGCCCGTCGGTGTGGCCGGGGGTGTGCACCGGGACCGGGCGGCCCGGCAGGTCGAGGGGGCCGTCGGCGACCGGGAACGCCTCGGGCGCCTTGACCGGGTGCTGCTCGGTGCCGCCGACGCGCAGCACGTGCACGAGCCACGGCACCACACCCGGCCGCCAGGCGTTCTTCACCACCTCGCCCACGGACACCTGCTGGAGGAACTCCCGCCGGGCGTGCGGTACTTCGGCCTCGTGGAGGTAGACCGGCGTGCCGTGGGTGTCGCGCAGGTACTCGGCCGAGCCGAGGTGGTCGTTGTGCGCGTGCGTGATCAGGACGGCCGCGACCGCCTCCGGTGAACTGCCCACCTCCGCGAGGGAGTCGAGGAGCCCCTGCCGGTCCCCGGGGTAGCCGGTGTCCACCAGCGTGACGGCGTCGCCGTCCTTGAGGATCACCCAGTTGGTGTGCTGGCCGTGCACCAGATAGGCGCCCTTGCCGACTTCGTGTACCTCTGCCTGCATGATCACTCCGGCTTGCCCGTTCGTGCCGATCGAAACGGAGCACAGCCAACCACATACGGCGGGCCGCCCGTTGCCGAGGCCCAGGTCACCGTACGCCGTGTGGCCGGAACTGGACGCTGATCCGCGGCCCGGCGGCCCGGGCCGTCTTCGGTACGCAGTGCTCCCAGGTCCGCTGGCAGGAGCCGCCCATCACGATCAGGTCGCCGTGGCCGAGCGGGCGCCGGACCGAGGGGCCGCCGCGCAGCGGGCGCAGCAGCAGGTCACGGGGTGCGCCCACGGAGAGGATCGCGACCATGGTGTCCTCCCGCGCGCCCCGGCCGATCCGGTCGCCGTGCCAGGCCACGCTGTCCCGGCCGTCGCGGTAGTAGCAGAGCCCGGCCGTGGCGAACGGCTCGCCCAGCTCCTCGGCGTAGTGCCGGGTGAGCGCCTCGCGGGCCTCGGCGAGGACGGGGTGGGGGAGCGGGTCGGTGGCGCCGTAGAAGGCGAGCAGGCGCGGTACGTCCACGACGTTGTCGTACATCTGCCGGCGCTCGGCGTGCCAGGGGACGTCCGCCGCCAGCTCTTCGAACAGCGCGTCGGCGCCGCCCAGCCAGCCGGGCAGCACGTCGATCCAGGCGCCGGAACCCAGCACGGTCCGGCCGATGTCGTCGAGGGTGCCGAGCCGCAGCTCGTCGGTCTGGTCGAACAGGGAGCCCTGGAGGTGCGTGGCCATGAGCCGAGCGTACTCCGTAATCGAAAATCTGTTCCTATTTAATCTCCGGCGGGTCCGCGACGGCCTCTTTCGATACATCGATGTATTCGATACATTCGCGTATCGAACGGAGGTCGGCGTATGACAGTGGACGGCGGTGCGCACCGGCGTGTGACCCGGCGGCGGGTGCAGACCCGCGCCCGGCTGCTCGACGCCGCGTTCACGGTGTTCGCCGCCAAGGGCTTCGGGCGGGTCTCCATCGAGGAGGTCTGCGAGGCCGCCGGTTTCAGCCGGGGCGCCTTCTACTCCAACTTCGCCACCCTCGACGAGCTGTTCTTCGCCCTCTACCGGGAGCGCGCCGACCTCATCGCCCAGCAGGTCGCCGACGCGCTGGCCGGCGACGGTCCCGACCTGGACGTACCGGCCTCCGTGGACCGCGTCACCGACGTACTGCTCCTCGACGTGGACTGGCTGCTGGTGAAGACCGACTTCCTGGTGCATGCCGCCCGGGACCCGGCCGTCGCCGGGCTCCTCCTCGGCCACCGCGCCCGGCTCCGCGAGGCCATCGCCGACCGGCTCCTGCGGGCCCGCGGCCACACCCCGATCCCCGCCGTGCTCGGCGATGTCGAGGGCGCGGCCCACGCGGTGGTCGCCGCCTACGACGGGGTCACCGTCCAGCTGCTGCTCGACAAGGACGTGGACCGGGCCCGCGCCTGGCTCAAACAACTCCTCACCGCGCTGCTGACCGACGGCAGCACCCACCCCGCACGAACGAACGGCAGCACCCACCCCGTATGAGAAGGGCAGAAGTCGCCATGGACGCGGACGTCATCGTCGTCGGAGCCGGCCTCGCCGGCCTGGTCGCGGCGCACGAACTCACCAGCAGGGGCAGGCGCGTCGCCCTGGTCGACCAGGAGAACGCCGCCAACCTCGGCGGCCAGGCGTTCTGGTCCTTCGGCGGGCTCTTCCTCGTCGACTCGCCCGAACAGCGCCGTCTCGGCATCAAGGACTCCCTCGACCTGGCCTGGAACGACTGGCAGGGCAGCGCCCAGTTCGACCGCAAGGACGACGAGGACTCCTGGGCGGTGCGCTGGGCACGGGCCTATGTCGAGTTCGCGGCCGGGGAGAAGCGTCCCTGGCTGCAGAGCCACGGGATCAGCCTGCTGCCGACCGTCGGCTGGGCCGAGCGCGGCGACCTGCGCGCCCACGGCCACGGCAACTCCGTGCCCCGCTTCCACGTCGCCTGGGGCACCGGCACCGGGGTGGTCGAACCCTTCGCCCGCTACGCCAAGCAGGCCGCCCGCGACGGACTGCTCACCTTCCACCACCGCCACCAGGTCGACGAACTCGTCATCGAGGACGGCGAGGCCCGCGGCGTCCGCGGCACCGTCCTCGCCCCCGACGACTCACCGCGCGGCGTCGCCTCCAACCGCGACCGCATCGGCGACTTCGAGCTCACCGCCCAGGCCGTCGTCGTCACCACCGGCGGCATCGGCGCCAACCACGACATCGTCCGCCGCTACTGGCCCGAACGGCTCGGCACACCCCCCGCCGAGATGGTCACCGGCGTCCCCGCCTACGTGGACGGCCGCATGCTCGACATCAGCGCCGAGGCCGGCGTCCGCCTGGTCAACCGCGATCGCATGTGGCACTACACCGAGGGCATCCAGAACTGGAACTCCGTCTGGCCCGGCCACGGCATCCGCATCCTGCCCGGCCCCTCCTCCATCTGGCTCGACGCCCTCGGCCGCCGCCTGCCCGACCCCTGCCTGCCGGGCTACGACACTCTCAGCACCCTCAGGCACCTGCGCACCACCGAGGACATCGCCGGGTACGACCACTCGTGGTTCGTCCTCACCCGCAAGATCGTCGAGAAGGAGTTCGCGCTCTCCGGCTCCGAGCAGAACCCCGACATCACCGCCAAGGACCGCAAGGCCGTGCTGCGCGACCGGCTGCTCGGCAAGGGCGCGCCCGGCCCGGTGCAGGCCTTCCTCGACCACGGCGCGGACTTCGTGACCGCGACCTCCCTGGAGCAGCTCGTCGAGAAGATGAACGGCCTCACCGACAAGGCGCTCCTGGACGCGGCCGAGGTGCGCCGCCAGATCGTCGCCCGCGACCTGCAGATCAACAACTCCTACAGCAAGGACTCCCAGGTCCAGGGCATCCACAACGCCCGCCGCTACATCGGCGACCGCCTGGGCCGGGTCGCCACCCCGCACCGCATCCTCGACCCGGCCGCCGGACCGCTGATCGGCGTCAAGCTGCACGTCCTCACCCGCAAGACCCTCGGCGGCATCCAGACCGACCTGGACTCCCGCGCCCTCGGTTCCGACGGGCAGCCGATCGGCGGGCTCTACGCGGCCGGCGAGGTGGCCGGCTTCGGCGGCGGTGGCGTGCACGGCTACAACGCGCTGGAGGGCACGTTCCTCGGAGGCTGCCTGTTCTCGGGGCGGGCGGCGGGCTGCGCGGCGGCGAAGCAGACCGCCTAACCGGCGAGGAGCCGCGCCAGCACGGTGGCGTGGCTCTCGTCCGGGGTCTTGGACGCGGTGAGCAGGGTCACCGGCCCCTCGCGCACCGACTTCCGCAGGCCGCCGAGGAGTTCGGCGGCCTCGGGGGCGGCCAGCTCCGCCTCGTAACGATGCACGAACTCCTCGTACGACCCGCCCGCGTGGAACCAGCGGCGCAGCTCGTCCGACGGTGTCAGCCCCTTCGGCCACTCGTCCACGTGCGCGACCTCCTTGGACAGCCCGCGCGGCCACAGCCGGTCCACCAGAACGCGCACCCCGTCCGCCGGCTCGGGCGACTCGTAGATCCTGCGGACGCGCACGCTCACGATCGATCGACCTCCCGGCTCGCTGACGGTGCCGCGAGCGTATGCGGCGGCCCCGCCCCACGGGCTGCCGACGCGGCGCAGCTTGACCAGAATGAGGGGGAAACGCGGACACCCGCACGCCTAGTCTGTGGGCCACTGATCATCGGCCACCCCCCAAGGAGTCCATGTGCAGGCCGCAAGCAGACGTACCGCAGTCCTCCGCCGCGAGGCCGTCCTCGGCACCGTCCCGGTCGCCGTGGCGGCCCTGCTCGCCGCCGCCGGAACGGCCTCGGCGAGCACGATCGGCGCCGCCGGCGCGGGCGACCCCTACTTCCCGCTCAGCGGCAACGGCGGCTACCACGTCAGCCACTACGACCTGACGCTCCGCTACGACACCTCCTCCCGGCACCTCGACGGCAAGGCGGTCCTCACCGCCCGCGCCACCGAGAAACTGACCCGCTTCGACCTCGACCTCAGCGGCCTGAAGGTCACCCGGGTGACCGTCGACGGCCGGACCGCCCGTTTCAGCCGCAGCGGACAGGAACTCGTCGTCACGCCGTCGCGGGCGCTGGCGAAGGGCCGGGACTTCCGGATCACCGTGGCGTACAACGGCACGCCCAAGCAGGTCACCGATCCCGACGGCTCGGCCGACGGCTGGATCCGCACCGACGACGGCGCGTTCGTCGCGGGGGAGCCGCAGGGCGCGATGACCTGGTTCCCGGCCAACAGCCATCCCAAGGACAAGTCGTCGTACGACTTCACGATCACCGTCCCCAAGGGCCGTACCGCCGTCGCCAACGGCGTCCTCCTCGGACAGCACACCTCCGGCGACCGCACGACCTTCCGGTGGCGGCAGACCGAGCCGATGGCCGCGTACCTCGCGACCGCCACGGTCGGCAAGTTCAAGGTGCAGCAGTACACCACCCGGGACGGGATCAAGGTGTACAACGCGGTCGACCCGCGCGAGGCGAGCGGGTCGGCGGCCGTGCTGAAGAAGCTGCCGTCGGTGCTGGAATGGGAGAGCAAGCTGTTCGGGCCGTACCCGTTCCGGTCCGCCGGGTCGATAGTCGACCACGCGCCGAGCGTCGGGTACGCGCTGGAGACGCAGGGGCGGCCGATCTACGACTCGGCGCCGGACCTGAGCACGCTGGTGCACGAGAACGCCCACCAGTGGTTCGGCGACTCCGTCTCCCTCACCGCCTGGAAGGACATCTGGCTCAACGAGGGCTTCGCCACGTATGCCGAGTGGCTGTACAGCGAGCAGCACGGGGGCGACAGCGCGCAGAAGAACTTCGACGCGCTCTACGCGAAGCCGGCGAGCGACGAGCTGTGGGCGTATCCGCCGGGGGACCCGGGCAGCGGGAAGAACATCTTCGGCACGCCGGTCTATGCGCGGGGCGCGATGGCTCTGCACGAGCTGCGCAAGGCGGTCGGGGACGCGGTGTTCTTCCGGATCCTTAGGGACTGGGCTTCGCAGCACCGGTACGGGCACGGGACGACCGCGGAGTTCGTGAAGCTCGCGGAGAAGGAGTCGGGGAAGGATCTCGGTTCCTTGTTCCAGACGTGGGTGTACAAGCAGGGCAAGCCGTAGGGGTGGTTGTTCGGGTGCCGGCCGGTGGGGGCTGGTCGCGCAGTTCCTCCCCCAGCCTTCGGCCGGGGGTACCCCCGGCGCCCCTAAAGGCGCGCTGAAAGCTGACGAGTTTCTTACATTCGTCGGCCAGGGTCGGTCTCATGATCCATCGCAGAACTGCCGTTGCCCTCCTCTCCGCCTCCCCCCTCCTGCTCTCCGGGTGCGGGGGCGGCGCCGAGGCGGCGCCGAACCGGTCGCAGGACGACCGGCCGGCGCCGGTGACGGCTTCCCCCACACCCGAGAGCAGCAGCCCCCAGCCGAGCGGCATACCCGGGCTCGGGCCCAAGACCACGGCCGCGATACCCGAGCGGGCGGAGCAGGTCGTCGTCGCCACCGGCCGGGGCAAGGACTCGCCGGTGTCGACCGTCGTTCTCTACTCCCGCGACGACGGCGTCTGGGAGCCCGGCGGCAGTTGGCCCGCGCACAACGGCAGGGACGGCTGGAGCGAATACCACATGGCCGGGGACCTGCGCTCGCCCGTCGGCGTGTACGGGCTCACCGACGCCGGGGGCCTGCTCGCCGACCCGGGGAGCAGGCTGCCGTACCACCAGTCCTACGGCTTCACCTCGCCCGGTACCGGATTCGAGGGCGAGTCGCTGGAAGGTTCCTTCGACTATGTCGTCGCCATCAACTACAACCGCGAACCGGGCACTTCACCGCTCGACTGGACCCGGCCGATGGGCGCGAAGCGCGGCGGCGGCGTGTGGCTGCACGTCGACCACGGCGGCCCGACGCACGCCTGTGTCAGTGTGGCCAAGGCGCACATGAAGGAGTTGCTGCGCACCCTCGACCCGGACCGGCATCCGGCCGTCGTCATGGGCCACGCCGGCTGGCTCGCCCGCTAGGCCGCCGGAACTCCGCTTAGGATCCGAACCTGTGTGCGCACATGTGCTGGTCGCCGAGGACGACGAGATGCAGGCCGAGCTGATCCGGAGATCGCTGGTCGCCGAGGGGCACAGCGCGACCGTGGTCCATGACGGGGCCGCGGCGCTGGACGCGGCCCGGCGGCTCGGCCCCGACCTGGTCGTCCTCGACCTGATGCTCCCGGTGATCGACGGCTTCGGCGTCTGCCGGGTGCTGCGCGGCGGCGACCCGGAGATCCCGGTGCTGATGCTCACGGCCCGGTCCGACGAGGACGACGTGCTGCTCGGCCTGGAGCTGGGCGCCGACGACTACATGACCAAGCCGTACAGCCCCCGCGAGCTGATGGCCCGGATCCGCACGATCCTGCGGCGGAGCGGGCGGGCCGCCCCCGTCCGGGAGGAGGAACCCGCCGTGACCGCCGCCGGGATCAGCGTCGATCCGGTGCGGCACGCGGTCCGCTGCGACGGGGAGCCGGTGGAGGTGACCCCGGCCGAGTTCCAGATCCTGCTCGCCATGGCCGGGGAACCCGGCCGGGTGTTCACCCGGCGGCAGTTGCTGCAGTGCACCCGGGGCTTCGACCGGTCCTCCACCGAACGGGCCGTCGACGTCCATGTGATGAACCTGCGCCGGAAGATCGAGGCCGATCCCCGGCGGCCGGTGCGGCTGGTGACCGTGTTCGGCGTCGGCTACAAGCTGAGCGGCGGGCGGCCGTGAAGCCCCGGATACCGTGGCGCAAACGGCTGCTGGTCCGGCTGCTGTTCACGTCGGTGCTGATCGCCGTCTGCTCCGTGGCCGCCACCGCCTGGCTCGCCGTGACGACCACCACCAGCGCGCTGGAGGAGGAACAGGGGCAGGACCTCGCCGCCGACAACCAGATCCTCGCAGAGCTCAGCGGGTACGCGGCGGACCACCCCGACTGGACCGGGGTCCAGCACACCGTCCGGGCGCTGGCGGCCAAGACCGGCCGCCGGATCGCGCTGACCACCGCCGACCGCACGCTGATCGCCGACTCGGCAGCCCACGACACCCCGCTGCCACCGCGCCCGGCGGCCGCCGTGGACCCGCTGCACACCGACACCTACACCGAGTTCGGCGCCCAGCTCAGCGGTATCGACCCGCGCGCGGTCGGCCCGTTCCGGCTCACCACGGCCGAACGCAAGGAGATGGACCTGGTCGCGGAGAAGCAGAAGTCCTGCTTCGACCGGTTCAGCGCCGGCACCAGCATCCAGCACACCCCGAGCGGGCGGCCCTATCTCGTCGTCGAGGACGGCACGGACATCTCCTTCTCCTACAAGTACGGCTGCGGCGACCTCGTCCTGACCGGGGCCACCGGCCGCAACTCGGCGCTCGACTTCCCGACCCGCACCGAGACGACGGCCCTCACCGCGCTGACCAGCCTGGCCCGCCCCTGTCTCCAGGCCAAGGACATGGACCTGGGCGGCAAGCTTTCCCTCACCTACGACACCACCGGGCGCAACCCGGTCTCCGGCGGCTTCCTCATCACCAAGAAGGACGTCAGGCGATCGATGGACCAGATCGCGAAGGGCTGTGTCCTCAACGCCCGGCGCACCCAGCTCGAACCGTACGTCGCCCCCGCCGCCGAACTCTTCCTCGGCATCGGCGACCAGACCGCACCCCGTTTCGACATGTCCCGGGCCAACAAGGCGAAGATCGTCGGCGCGGCCGGCCTCGTCCTCGCCGTCACGGTCGCCGTCACCGCCGTCGTCGCCATGCGCCTGGTACGGCCGCTGCGCGCGCTCACGGCCGCCGCCCAGCAGCCGCCCGAACTGCACGTCCGGGCGCCGGTGCGCACCCGGGACGAGACCGGGCTGCTGGCCGAGGCGTTCAACGAGCTCACCGAACGCCGGGAACGCCTGGAGGAGCAGCGCAAGGCGATGGTCAGCGACATCGCCCACGAACTGCGCAGCCCCCTCACCAACATCCGCGGCTGGCTGGAGGTCACCCGGGACGGCCTCGTCGACCCCGACCCGGCCCTGCTGGGCTCCCTGCACGAGGAGGCGCTGGTCCTGCAGCGGATCATCGACGACCTCCAGGACCTGGCCGCCGCCGACGCCGGCACCCTGCGCGTGCACCGCGAACCGGTGCGCGCCGCCGACCTGATCGACCAGGTCGCCGCCGCCCACCGCGTCGCCGCCGACGCGGCCGGGGTCACCCTGCTGACCGACAGCGACGGCACCGCCTGGCTCGACGCCGACCCGGTGCGGATGCGGCAGGCCCTCGGCAACCTGGTCTCCAACGCCATCCGGCACACCCCCGCCGACGGCACGGTGACCCTGTCCGCCCGCCGCGCCGGCGACGACGTCGTCCTCACCGTCACCGACACGGGCCCGGGCATCGCCGCCGACGATCTCCCGCACGTCTTCGAGCGGTTCTGGCGCGCGGAGAAGTCCCGCAGCCGCCGTACCGGAGGCAGCGGCCTCGGCCTGCCGATCGTGCGCCATCTGCTCGCCGCCCACGACGGCACCGCCGAGGCACGCAGCGAACCCGGCAAGGGCGCCGAGTTCACCCTCCGGCTGCCGGCCGCACCGGCCCCGGCCGACGTCAGCTGAACCGGCGCGCCGCCCGCTGCCGGCGCCGGGTCAGCAGCCGGCGCTCCGCCTCGGTGGTACCGCCCCAGACGCCGACGGCCTGCCCGGTCTCCATCGCCCAGCGCAGGCAGGGGTCCTGCACCGGACAGCGCTCGCACACCGCCTTCGCGCGCCGGGTCTGGTGCAGCGACGGGCCGGTGGTCCCGATCGGGAAGAAGAGGTCGGGGTCCTCGTTGCGGCACTCGGCGTGGTCCCGCCAGTCGTCCATCGAAGTCACCTGCGATCCAAGTCGACTCTGCCGTTTCGTGTGCGCGTTGTTCGGGTCCGGGTCACCGGTCCGGGCACGGCTGAAACGGCCAAGTCCCGAAGGATTCGCGGGCGGTCACTGCTCGCGCAGACCCCAGGGGGAGCCGTATTCGGTCAGCAGGTCGAGGAACGGGCGGGCCGGGAACGCTTCCGGGCCGAGGACGCCCGAGCCCGACCACGCGCCGGTGGCCAGGAGTTCGAGGGCGACGACCGGGTTGAGGGCCGTCTGCCACACCACGGCCTGACAACCGTACTCCGCCATGGACCACTCGTTGTCGACAACGTGGTAGAGATACACCTCCCGCGGCTTCCCGTCCTTCACCCCGCGCACCCAGGTGCCCGCGCAGGTCTTGCCGCGCATGCGCTCGCCCAGCGTCGCCGGGTCCGGCAGCGAGGCGGCGACCACGTCCCGGGGCGAGACCGCGACCGGGCCGTCCGCGCCGGCCACGGTCACCGGCGCCGTGCGGTCCAGGCCGAGCAGATGCAGCGTCTTCAGCGTCTCGATGAACTCGCGCCCGAGCCCGTACTTGAAGGTGACCCGCCGCGCGTCCACCCAGCGCGGCACGAGCAGCACCTCCTCGTGCTCGACGTTGACGCACTCGACCGGCCCGATCCCGTCCGGGAAGTCGAACACCTCGGGCTCGCTGAACGGCGCGGTGGTGAACCAGCCGCGCCCCCGCTCGTACACGACGGGCGGGTTGAGGCACTCCTCGATGGTGGTCCAGATGCTGAACGAGGGCGCGAAGTCGTAACCGTCCACGGTCAGGTTCGCGCCGTCGCGAATGCCGACCTCCTCGATCTCGTCGAAGAGCTCGTCGGCCGCGTACCGGGCGAACACGTCCGACAACCCGGGCTCCACGCCCATCCCGACCAGCGCCAGCGCACCCGCCTTCTCCCACTCCCCGGCCAGCGCGAACTGCTCGTCGCCCAGCTTGACCCCGCACTCCTCGTAGGGCCGCTCGGGATGCGGCCGGGACAGCGACATCGCCATGTCGAGGTAGCTCGCGCCGGTCTTGCGGGCGGCCCGGAACAGGGGCATGACGAAGCGCGGGTCGGTGGCGTTGAACAGCACGTCGCAGCCGTGCCGGGCCAGCAGTGCGGCGACGGCCGCCTCGTCACCGGCGTCGACGCGTTCGGCGCGGAACCGGTCGTCGCCGACGGCCGTCACCGCCGCCTCGGCGCGGGCCAGGTCGTAGTCGGCGACCACCATCAGGTCGAAGAACGGCCGCCGGGCCGCGATCCGGGTGACGGCGGTGCCCACACCACCGGCACCCACGAGCAGTACACGCATGCGGGAATCTCCTTCTGGGACAGAGAGCGAGGTCGGGTACGGGGGCGCCTTGGCCGGAATGAAACGCCGGGCCGTCACGTAAGGTCAATGGTGTTGGCATAAGAACGGCAGGGAGTGCGCGATGCCCAAAGCGGTCGTACCGGAGGATAAGCGGCGCAGGCGCCGCCCCACCCGCAGCGGCACGGTGCTCTCCGAAGGGCTGATCGTGGAGACCGCGCTGCGCCTGCTGCGCGAGCACGGCAGCGCGGGCCTGACCGCCCGCCGTCTGGGCCTCGCCCTCGACTGCGACCCCAGCACCCTGTACCGCTATTTCCGGGGCATGGACGACCTGACCCTGGCGATCGGCGACGCCCTCATCGGCCAGGCGCTGGCCGGCTGGACGCCGACGGGGGAGTGGCGGACGGACCTGCGGACCATCGGCCTGCGCATCCACGCGCAGTACGTCGCCCACCCGCAGGCGGCCCTGCTGACGACGAACCGCGTGACCGGCCGGGCGCACGAACTGGCCGCGGACGAGGCGGTCCTGGACGTCCTGCGCACGGCAGGCTTCTCACTGCCCGAGACCGTGCGCATCTACCACGCCTTCATCGACCAGACCCTCGCCTTCGCCGCCCTGGACGCGGCCTCCCTGACCCTGCCGAAGGACTCCCAGCGCGCCGACGAGGACAAATGGCACTCGACCTACGCCCGCCTCCCGCACACGACCCACCCGCGCATCGCGGAGGCGGCGCCTCTCCTGGCCAAACGCATGGTGACCAGTGCCTATCCGACGGCACTTGAAATGCTCCTGGACAGTGCAGCGCCCCGTCAGGGGCGCGGGGAACTGCGCGACCAGCCCCCACCCACCCCCACCCCCCCGCGTTCGAGCATAAACCCAACGGATTGCGCAAAGCACCCCCCCCCGTAA